>NZ_KB291468.1:10566-13210 GCF_000318295.1 Capnocytophaga sp. oral taxon 326 str. F0382 | reverse complement strand
AACCCCTACAAGTTGTGTAACAGGTGTAGTAACAATCACTGTATCACCTACAACAGTAACTCCTACAGTATTGCCAGTAGCGGCGGATGATAGAGCATCTACAGCAGTGAATACACCTGTAAATATTGCAGTATTGCCAAACGATACCCTCAACGGAGCAACTACCCCTAATGTAGTAACCTCTCCAGCAAATGGTACAGTGATGGTAAATAGCGATAACACAATAGAGTACCGTCCTCACACAGGATTTACAGGAACCGATACCTTTGTGTACGAAATCTGTAACTCCGCTGGATGTAGCTCTGCTACAGTAACCGTAGAAGTAGTGAATAAAATCATCCCTTACAGTGGTATGTCAGTAAATGGCGACGGTAAAAACGACCACTTCTATATTGGTGGCATAGAAAACTATCCAAACAATGTGGTACGTATTTACAACCGTTGGGGCGTGAAAGTATTCGAGGTAAACGGCTACGACAACGTAACCCGCGTGTTTAGAGGAATCTCCGACGCCCGTGCAACCGTCGAAGCTGCCGATAAACTCCCTCAAGGTACTTACTATTATGTAATCGAATACTACGATCAGAATAATAAAAAACAATCTGAAGTAGGTTGGTTATATCTCAAGAAATAATTAAATGAGTTCATAGAAAAAAGGACTGTCCAGAATCGATCTGGCAGTCCTTTTTATGATTTTGCTCAACTACAAATTGGCTAATTAAAAAATTATTGCTACCTTTGTCCCATCAAAGCGTATCAAAAATGAGAAAAATAGTATTATTAGCAGGACTTACTCTTGTACTGCTCTCTTGTAGAAAAGACGATAATAACAATGAAACTACCTATAGTAACGTTTTCCCTAAAACAATTGTAGAAGAGGTAACTACTTCCATAGGGAAAACCGTAAAAACTACGGATACTTATACTTTAACTGGAAATAAAATAACAACTTTCAGTAGAGTAAGAATAGTAGAAGATGGATCTATTACTACAGATGAAGTCTATACCATTGACTATGAAGGTGATTTGATAAAAAGAATCACCCTCAAAAGTAATTCTCAAAGCAATAGAAATTATTCTTATAATTTTAATTACAGTGAAAATCACTTACAATCTATCATTCGTAGTGATAATGTTCAAAAAATTACCTATGAATATCTTAATAACAAAGTAGCGAGTAAAACTACGGTTGATGGAACTGAAACAAAAAAATATAGTTATACTTATGAAGCTAATAAAATAAAAATGATTGCCACCGATCCTACTCCTGGTTCTAACGACCGTTTTACCTATACTCTCAATCCCGATGGCACAGTAGCTTCCTTTGAGAAAATAGTTTATATAGGCAATATACCTAGAGAAGAAACCAAAGGCACTTGTACTTATCAATACGATAATAAACCGAATATCTATCAACGAGACCTCTTTAAATATTTAGCTGAAATAGAGTTGATAAGTAACTACAACTACTATGGCGATTATTATAGGGATCCTCTGCTAAGATCTGCCGCTCATAATGTTGTTTCTTATACAAACAATCTGTATAACAACACTCAAGCGAACTACCAAGATTTAGAGAATGCTACTCGCTCTTTCTCTTATCAATGGAACAGCAACAACAGCCCTAAATCAATGGAATACAAGAAAAATAGCAACCATAAAGCCAATTATACTTACACTTATTAGAAAAACCTAATTACTAATGTTTATAGATTATCTTCTTTCGGCAGTTCTGATGCTTATCACCTTTGCGATAGGCAGCTCCCTTCGCTTTGCCGATTTCGAGAATATATTCAAAAAATCAAAACCCCTATACTTGGGGCTTTTCTTGCAGATGGTCTTTCTGCCTATTTGTGCATTTATTATTGCCGAATTAGTTAATCTCCCTCCAGCCGAAAAAGTCGGACTCATCATCGTCGCAATATGTCCTGGCGGAACAACCTCTAACTTTATCAGCTATCTCATCAAAGCCGATACCGCTTTAGCCGTCGCGCTTACTGCTATCAACAGTCTGCTCATTCTGTTCTCCATTCCACTGTTGTCTAATTGGGCAGTAGCAATCTTTATGGGAAGTCATACCGAAGTTTCTTTACCTATCCTCAATATGGTCTGGGAAGTAGCTAAAATTATCATCATTCCCGCCTTGTTAGGTTTGTTTTTCAACCGATTTTTTCCTAACATATCCCTTAAAATCCGTTTTCCTTTAAAGGTTATCAATACGATATTATTGGGAATTGTTTTTTTTATTAAATTCTTTGGAGATAAACAATCAGGAGGTAGTGGTATCTCGGTAGATGAGATAATTCGTCTTTTGCCTGCTACACTGCTAATGCACCTCAGTGCAATGATACTCAGCTATTTTATCGCTTTAAAAACCTTTAAACTCTCAGGAGTACAAGCAACAACTATTAGTATAGAAGTAGGACTGCAAAACACAGCTTTAGCTATATTAGTAGCAGGAACCCTCATAGGCAATACCGATATGACCAAACCCGCCCTTGTCTATGCAATTTTTTCTTTCTTTACCACTTTTGCTTTTGCCCTTATTACTATCAGACTAAAAAGATAACAACAACTGATAAATAAAAGACGCTGTCCAAAAAGTCTCAGAATCACTTTTGCATCATAAACTTTGTCAAAGTCC
>NZ_KB291468.1:412-10546 GCF_000318295.1 Capnocytophaga sp. oral taxon 326 str. F0382 | reverse complement strand
GTATGTTATGTACGGGCGTTTTGCAAACGCCCCCTAAAGGAAAACTTTTTTATCTCTTACCTCTTTACTTGTTAGCTAATAAGTAAATTACCGCCATTCGTATGGCAACCCCGTTCTCTACTTGTTGTAAGATAATTGATTGGTCACTATCAGCTACTTCACTAGTGATTTCTACCCCTCGGTTGATAGGTCCTGGGTGCATAATCACAATTTCTTTGTCTAAGCTATCCAAAATCTCTTTGGTGAGTCCGTATTGTTGTACATATTCGCGAGTAGAAGGAAAATAACTAATGTCCAAACGCTCATTTTGGATGCGCAACATATTCGCTACATCACACCAATTCAGTGCTTTGCGTAAGTCAGTTTCTACTTTCACATCCAATGCGTGTATATATTTAGGAATGAGCGTTTGAGGCCCGCATACCATCACTTCAGCACCTTGTTTGTGAAGGGCAAAAATATTAGAAAGTGCCACCCGTGAGTGCAATATGTCGCCTACAATCACTACTTTCTTACCTGCTACCTCACCCAAACGTTCTCGTATGGAGTACGAGTCCAAAAGCGCTTGTGTAGGGTGTTCGTGAGCTCCATCACCAGCGTTTACAATCGAAGCCTTCACCTGTTGTGAGAGAAATACTCCCGCACCAGGGTTAGGGTGGCGCATTACTATCATATCCACTTTCATCGATAAGATATTGTTTACAGTATCTACCAAAGTTTCTCCTTTAGTAACTGAAGATTGTGAAGCCGAAAAATTAATCACATCAGCAGAGAGGCGTTTTTCTGCCAATTCAAATGATAGGCGTGTGCGTGTACTATTCTCGAAGAAAAGATTAGCAATAGTAATATCGCGCAGTGAAGGCACTTTTTTTATAGGACGGTTGATGACCTCCTTAAAATGGTCAGCAGTCTCAAAAATTAACTGTATATCCTTTTCAGTGATATACTTGATACCCAATAGGTGATTCACACTCAATGCACTCATTTTATATTCTTTTTAAGTGGTTGTGCAAAAGTAATAATAATTTCTTAATTAACAACAATTTTTTATTCCCACCGCTCCCACTGTTCTCACCACTCCCACCGCTCTCACCTCCCTCCGAAATAAAAAGTGCGATGTTCACAATATGAAACACCGCACTTTGTCAATTGTCAATAATCAATTGATTACACAACTTCATTTAAGTAAGCTTTAAGCATCCAAACAGTTTTCTCTTGTCCAGAGATAAAGTCGCTCATCAGTGAGTTAGTACCCTCGTCGCCTATTTCGTCAGAGAAGTTCAACAATTCTCTTTCCAAAGGCAATAATGCGCTAAGAGTATCAATGATCAAACGCACTGTTTTATCATCGTCAAAAATATTTTCACCTACAGGAACAGAAGTGTGTTTCACATAGCTTTCGAGAGTGTGGAAAGGCACACCTCCAAGGGTGAGAATACGTTCAGCAATTTCGTCTACTTGTTCTTGAGCGGTAGTGTAAAGCTCTTCAAATTTTACGTGAAGTTCAAAAAAGCGTTTTCCTTTTACATTCCAGTGTACACCACGCAAGTTTTGGTAATACGTTTGATAGTTGGCAAGCAATACGTTTAGCAAGCCGATTTCTTTTTCTACTTTGGCTTTGTCAAGCCCTAAGGTATTTAATTTCATAATGTTGTTATTTTTTTAATTCTACGCTGCAAAGATATAATAAATTTGTTAAATACAATAATTAAATTTAATAGATTTTTTTAATAGTGCTATTACCTCCTCCGAGACTCTCCAAGATTATCTGAGTTTTTCCCGCTGGCGCAAGCTTGTAGCCCACAGCTCCCACAATTCCCACAGTTCCCATTATCCCTTCCCTAACGTGAGCTTGTAGCTCGTGCTCCCCTCATTTCGCTCCCACTATACTTGAAAATCAAATATTTATAAAAATCTTATTTTTTTTAACACAAATCCCCTTGCTAATTCAAAACAAAATACTACCTTTGCCTATTATTAACGAAAGTCAAACGAAACAATTGCTATTTTATGGATAAGTATTCTTTCTTGAATGCCGCAAGTACGGCCTTTTTCGGTGATTTATACGATAAATATTTAGAAAACCCCGATGCGGTAGAACCCAGTTGGCGCGCTTTCTTCCAAGGTTTTGATTTTGCTCAAGAGCAATATGGCACTTCCGTTGAAGAAGCTATACCCGCAATGGCACAACAAGTAGTGAGTGACGAAAACCCCGCCTTGATTGATAAGGTCAAAAAAGAATTCGCTGTTCTCAACCTCATCAACGATTATCGTACTTACGGACACTTATTCGCTCAAATCAACCCGCTACGCCCTCGTGAGCCTTATACCCCTACCTTGGCTATCGAAAACTACGGACTCACATCCGCCGATTTAAACACCTCTTTCGATGCCGCTCGCGAAATAGGCTTAGCCCCCGCACCCCTCAGCACTATCGTCGAAAAACTCCAAGCTACCTATTGTAAATCTATAGGAGTGGAGTTCCAACACATTCGCAATACCGAAGAACGCAACTGGTTTGTCAAACGATTACAACAAAACCATAATACCCCTCACTTTTCTAAAGAAGAAAAACTACAAATCCTTCAAAAACTCAACGAAGCGGCTTCTTTTGAGAACTTCCTACATACAAAATATGTAGGTCAAAAACGTTTCTCATTAGAAGGTAATGATACCCTTGTAGCGGGTCTCGATTTTATGATCGAAGTAGCTGCCGAACAAGGCGTAAAACACGTCGTACTCGGTATGGCGCACCGCGGTCGATTGAATGTATTAGCTAATATATTCCACAAAAATCCACAAGATATCTTCTCCGAGTTCGATGGTAAAGATTACGAAATGGACGATTGGTTCGATGGCGACGTGAAATACCACTTGGGTATTACCACCCAGCGCAACACCCGTACTGGCAAAACCGTCGATATGAACTTAGTGCCAAACCCCTCACACCTCGAAGCTGTAAATGCACTCGTTGGAGGGATTACCCGCGCTAAACAAGACCGCTATTGTCAAGGAAATATCCGTCAAGCCTTGCCTATACTCATTCACGGTGATGCAGCCGTTGCAGGTCAAGGTATCGTCTACGAAACTGTACAGATGTGCGGCTTGCGTGGCTTTACTAATGGAGGTACTGTACATATCGTGGTCAACAACCAAGTTGGTTTTACTGCTAATTTTTCCGATTCGCGCTCCTCTCTCTACTGCACCGATATTGCAAAAATGAACGAATCACCTGTGCTTCACGTCAATGCCGATGATGCCGAAACCGTTGTACATACTTTCCTCTTAGCAATTGATTACCGCCAAACCTTTGGCAAAGATGTGTATATCAATCTCTTTGGCTATCGCAAATACGGTCATAATGAGGGCGACGAACCCCGATTCTCTCAACCGATAATGTATAAAACTATCGGAAAACACGATAATTCTTTCCATATATACGCACAAAAACTGATAGGGGAGGGGATTACCCAACAAGCGTATGTTACCGAAATAGAAAATGCTTACAAAGCATATCTCGATACTTGCCTCGAAGCCTCTCGCAAAGAGCCGATTACAATATTAAAAACTTTTATGCAAACCGAATGGCAGGGCTTTGAAATAGCCTCTCCTCAGGAAATGCTACAAAAGGTAAATACAACTATCGCTAAAGAAAAACTTGACCAGATAGCTGCCGTACTTACCGAATTACCCGCCGATAAACCTTTTATTAATAAGGTGAAGAAAATTATCGCCGACCGTAAAGAAGCGTATGCTAATAACCATATCGATTGGGGAATGGCGGAACTCTTAGCTTATGGATCGCTCCTCACCGAAGGTTTCGATGTGCGAATCACTGGCGAAGACGTACAACGCGGTACTTTCTCACATCGCCACGCCGTGCTCAAAACTGAAGATACTGAAGAAGAAGTATGTTTCTTAAAAGACTTAAAAACTAAACAATTAGCAACAGGTAATTTCTATATCTATAACTCCTTGTTATCCGAATATGGAGTCTTAGGCTATGAGTATGGTTATGCAATGGCAAGTCCGCGCACACTCACTATATGGGAAGCACAGTTCGGCGACTTCTCCAATGGCGCTCAAATAATGATCGACCAGTATATTTCTTGTGGTGAAGGCAAATGGAAAACCCAAGACGGCTTAGTGATGTTACTCCCTCACGGTTTCGAAGGCCAGGGAGCCGAGCACTCCTCAGCGCGCATAGAACGCTATTTACAACTCTGTGCCGAAAACAATATGTATGTAACCAATTGTACCACTCCAGCCAACTTTTTCCACCTCTTGCGCCGACAGATGAAAACCAACTTCCGCAAGCCCTTGATAGTGTTCACACCTAAGAGCTTGTTGCGTCACCCACAAGTGATTTCAACGGTAGACGATTTAGCTGCAGGGCATTTCCAAGAAGTGCTCGACGACCCTATCGCCAATGCTGAAAAGGTAAAACGCGTGGTTTTCTGTTCCGGCCGTTATTACTACGACCTTTATGCCGAGCGTGAAAAACTCAGTAGAGACGATGTAGCCTTGGTACGTATTGAGCAGTTGTTCCCATTGCCTGTTGAGCAGCTTAAAGCTATCATAGCCAAATACACTCACGCCACCGATTTCGTATGGGCGCAAGAAGAACCAAAAAATATGGGCGCTTATGGCTATATGCTAATGAATTTTGATTTGGTAAAATGGCGTTATGTAGGCACACCTGCTTATGCAGCCCCCGCCTCTGGTAGTCACACCCGCGACCGCAAACGTCACAACCAAGCCATTGCCGCCGTATTTATTCCGTAGGGGCGAATGGCAATTCGTCCTAATGACAATTCGTCCTAATGGCAATTCGCCCTAATGCAATTCGCCCTAATGCAATTCGCCCTCACAAATAGAGCTTTTTGAACGTCAATATGAAAGCAATCATTACATTACTATTGTTGATAACCACTTATGCACTATCAGCGCAAAAAACAGTTGCCAAAATTGTGTCACGAGAGCAAAATTCGCCATTGCTCGTGGTGAATGGTGTTCTGATAGATGACGACAAGGTAGGTACTATCTTTTTAAATGCAATTGAGCCTAATGATATTGAGAATATCAATGTACTTAAAAGCATATTTAAAGATCCTTCTGCTATTGTTTTATGTAGCAGTAAAGCCGAAAAAGGAGTGGTTATCATTACTTTGAAGAAAAGCAAAGATACTTCTAAGAAAGCTAACCTATCAAGAATAGAAGTTCCTAACAAAGATTTTCCTCTGGTTGTTGTCAATGATGTAGAGTTTTCAGATCCTGAAGTAGGAAAGCTTTTTATGAACAATGTCAGCCCTAAAAGAGTAGAGAGTATCGTAGTGCTGAAAGACAAAAAAGCTACTGAAAAATACGGTGAGAAAGCTAAAAATGGAGTGATTTTGGTTACTCTAAAAGGTAATCCTGAAAAGTTGGATATACCTCTAATAGAGAAAACTCCATAAAATAGCCCCCCTCAGTATGAGCTACAGCCTCGTGCCACGAGTTTGCAAACTCTAAATTAACCTCAATGAAAACAATTATTACATTCTTGTGTTTATTTATCATCGGAACTGTATCAGCACAGCGAAAGCCTATTGCAGCTTTAATTGTATTAGATAGTATTTCCCTTGTAGAGCCTCAACTAAGAGTGCTTGCTTCAGATATACTCACAAAATAATTCACCGTCAGGTGAAAATTCGTGAGATAATGTAAAGTAAAGAGTTTTTTACAGCCCTTATTTCGTGAAAATTCGTGAAATTCGTGGGAGATTTAAAACATTTTACTGATTATTTAATAATTACTTACGTCGAACTCACGTTAAATTAGCACCTAACCCCTAACACCTGTTACCTATAAAAAAAATGAGCCGAACTTTTTACATTAAAAATACACAAGCACCTGAAGAAATGACTCCTCAGCAATTGCTCAACCTCCAGCGTGACGGATTTGTACAATACTCTATTGATAATAACAACGAACATTACTCCCAAGTGATGAATGCACCGCTTAGTGATTGGGGCTATATGCTGATGGGACAAGAAGGCATTAGTGGTCGCGGTTTTGAAGTCTCTTACGACACCGAAACCCAAGACTACGGTGTGCGCGTATTTACTCCCAGTACCGAAGCCGATTGGTTAGGTGCGTACGAGTTTATTGGCAAAGTAGCCACCGCATTGGGTAGCAAAGTAGTTGATGAAGAAGGAGAAGTTTATGAACCCAATGCCATTACGTACAATTATAGAAACGATATTAAATTTGGCATCAAATGTTATGAAGGTGAAAAAGGAGGATCTTATCTGTTCGGTGTCTATCGCCCTATATGTTTGTCAGACGAAATGATAAAACGGTTATTAGCTGCCGAAGATAAGGTAAAAGCCTTTAGTCAGCTTATAGAAAAACAACTATATGAGCACCCTGATGCATATATCGCACGTCAGCAGTTTTTTAGAAATGATAAAGGAGAGGTGATGGGAGCTTATGCTCTTACAGAGGGTGTCCCTACTATTTTACCTTATGAATATCCGCCTTTTGTAGATTTTACCCAAGTAAACCTCAGTCAGGACGATGTAAAGTTGTGGCGCATTAGTTTAGTAGTCATCAACGGCGATGAAAACGACCCCGATGCTTATGAGGTACTCGACGGACTTGATTATAAAACCTTTTTAGAGCGATTGCCTCAAGAGAAAATACAAAAACTCGATGGTCACTATATGCTTATAACCCTCAACCGACAAGAACTCGAAACTCTCTTGCAAAATGATAAACAAGAACGCAAAGGATTCTTAGCAAAATTGAAAAACTTTTTAACGACGAAATAACTAATACCTAACACCTAAAACTAAACGATATGTTGGAAATGAAAGTCCCCTCACCTGGGGAATCTATCACCGAAGTAGAAATAGCCCGTTGGCTTGTAAAGACCGGGGATTACGTAACTAAAGACCAAGCTGTTGCCGAAGTAGATTCCGATAAGGCAACCCTTGAACTTCCCGCTGAAGCTAGCGGAATTATTACATTGCAAGCCGAAGAAGGCGAAGCCGTAAAAGTAGGACAAGTGGTATGCTTGATTGATACTGAAGCAAAAGCTCCAGCAGCTCCTTCATTAGCAGTCCCTTCATCATCGCAACCAGTGAAACAAGAGGCTCCCGCACCTCCCGCTGTTCCCACCACACCAGCTTGTCCCCCTTCGGGGGAACGGAGGCAATCAGAATCTCCCACCGCACCAGCTTCTCCCACTTCAGGAGATCGAGGACTATCACCGGCCGCTCGCAAGATATTAGCAGAACGCGAGATTCCTGCATCAACAGTAGTAGGTACAGGCAAAGGCGGTCGTATCACCAAAAACGACGCTCTTAAAGCTTCTAAGCCATCAATGGGAACCCCCACAGGAGGTGTGCGTCGTGAAACACGTGCTAAGATGAGTATGTTGCGCCGTAAAGTAGCCGAACGTTTAGTGAGTGCTAAAAACGAAACCGCTATGCTCACTACTTTCAATGAGGTTGATATGACGGCTATCTACCAGTTGCGCGCCGAATATAAGGACGCTTTCAAAGAACGTCACAACGTGAGTCTCGGCTTTATGTCGTTCTTCACTTTGGCAGTAGTACGCGCCCTCAAACTCTTCCCCGATGTCAATTCAATGATTGACGGTCAAGACAAAGTTACTTACGATTTCTGCGACATCTCTATCGCCGTATCAGGCCCTAAAGGCTTGATGGTTCCCGTTATTCGTAATGCCGAGAACCTCTCCTTCCGAGGTGTAGAAGCCGAAGTAAAACGTTTAGCTACCCGTGCTCGTGACGGACAAATTACGGTCGATGAGATGACCGGAGGTACCTTTACCATTACCAATGGAGGTGTCTTCGGATCAATGTTGTCTACTCCTATTATAAATCCACCACAATCCGGTATTTTGGGTATGCACAATATCGTCGATCGCCCTATAGTGCGCAATGGTCAAATAGTAATTGCCCCCGTGATGTATGTCGCCCTTTCTTACGACCACCGTATCATCGACGGACGTGAATCAGTAGGATTTTTAGTAGCAGTAAAAGAAGCTCTTGAAAATCCCATCGAGCTCCTAATGAACGGCAACCCAAAACAAGCCCTTGAACTCTAAGAGCTAAGAGGTAAGAGCTAAGAGGTAAGAGGTAAGAGCTAAGAGGTAAGAGTTTCCCCAAACTTTTACCTCACCGCTCCCACCGCTCCCACCGCTCCCACCCTCCCATAATTCTCACAGCTCCCATAACTCCCACCGCTCCATTATCGCCTGTGCGGCTCGCATCTCCCACCATTCTCACCACCTCCCACCACCTTTTTCCGGCTTGTCCCCCTTCGGGGTTGTCGGCAATTGCCGAGTAAGTGAGTCGGGGGCCTCCCGAAAGCGTTAATTTTCTGTTAAATTTCTTATTGCCTATTTCTGTGTAAAAATAATATTGTATTTTTGCACTTCAAAGGATAAGTGTGTCTAATAATACACACATTTTTTCTAGTAATTAGCATTTTTAAGAAATACATTCATTCACATTATGAAAAAGTTTATACTATTACAATGTTTCTTTTTAGTCGCTATAGGTAGCGCTACAGCACAGCAATTCAAAATACGTTATAAAAACACTGTCAAAGGAGATATGATAGTGGTAGGTAATACTGTATTAGGTACCACTAAAACAGGTAACTTTGATGATTTAACCAAAGTGAATGGATCGGTAGACCAAGTTTTTGTCGATATTGATAACGACCCTAATACTTTCAATTCTAGCTCCGCAAATGTCAAAGACCCTAACCCAGGAAGTACCTGCGAACGCAAGGTAAAAAAAGCTTTCCTCTATTGGGCAGCAAGTAGTTGGGGATGGTATGGAGGTAAAAATAAAGTCGATAGAAATAAGTTCAACCAAGTAAAATTTAAGATAGGTTCAGCTAATTACCAAGACATCATAGGAACAAAAATCTTAGATTCTAATGATGCCTATATATATGTAGCCGATGTTACCGATAAACTCATTGGTGTAGCAGGTACTTACACCGTCGCTAATATACAAGCTGTTACCGGTAGAAGCACAGGCTATGCCGGCGGTTGGACACTCTTTATAGTTTATGAAGATCTATCTAAACCAGCGCGTAACATCACCTTGTTCGATGGTTGGGAAGAAATATCTAACACCACTAAAGAAATAAAAATTGATGGCTTTACAACTGTCCCTACAGGTCCCGTAAAAGCCAAAATCGCCTTTGCTGCTTTAGAGGGCGATGTTGCTTATTATGGCGATGGACTCCGAATAAAAACTAATAAAACATCTCATTTAGGTGTATACCTTCACCCCCCAGGACGTGAATATGCATCAGGAAGAGGTGAAAACTTCTTCAAAAGTTTTATCACCGATGAAAACGGTGAAAATTTTGACCGTAACCCTAAATCCAGAAACCTACTGGGTATCGATGTAGGTATTTTTGATCTCCCCAATGCAGGAAATAATATCTTAGGAAATAATACCTCTTCAGCAAGCCTCTTCGCTAGTACAAATGGTGACGTCTACTATCCTTTTATGTTCGCCTTCAGCGTAGAGGTAATACAACCTCACATCGCTCTCGAAAAACGCGTGTACGATGCAGCTAATAATGATGTTACCAATGCTACCAATATAGCCTTTGGCGCTTCTCTCCGTTATAAAATACGCTTCAGAAATACCGGGAATGATGATGCTAAAGATTTGGTAATCACCGATATACTCCCTAAAAGTTTACAAAATAATGTAAGCGGTATTAGTGTACCTTCAGGCGTGTCTCCTTCAACTTACAACCCCAATACCCGTGAAATAAAATTTACGGTAGATAAAAGTTTAGTGAAAAGAGGTAGTGCTTGGCAAGAAATATCTTTCGGCGTACAAGTTGCTAATAATTGTAACGATTGGCGTGACCCTTGTGCTAATGAGGTGGAAAACAGCGCTTTCGCTACCTATAACGGCGTAGAAAACCCTGTTAATGGTGGTATTAAAACCTACAGTTTCCCTCTAGCAGGCTCTTGTGGTGCGGCTACCGAAGCCCCTACAATTTTTACCGTTGCAACTGATTTTAGTAAATGTGCCTATAAAGAAACCATTACCCTTTGTCAAGCCAATGCTGTACTTACAGCTGCCGATG
>NZ_KB291468.1:0-392 GCF_000318295.1 Capnocytophaga sp. oral taxon 326 str. F0382 | reverse complement strand
TACTATGTACGAAATCTACGAGGTAAAACCTAATACTGCCGAAGCTGATCACCCCATTCATAAGATGATTGAAAATAAACAGATCAATGGGGAATTATATATTTGTCCAGATACAGGTCAGTATTATCCTCAAGTGTATTTGTGTGGTGCTAATGCTTCTGTGAATTTAAAAGTAAATGTTTCTAATGCTACAAACTTTGTATGGCAGAAAAAAGGCAACTGTAATGCTAAAGAAGCGCAGCGCTTTAAAGAATGCCCTCCAAGCCTTGAATCCTATAATTGTACTTGGGCAAATGTGCATAGTAACAACGGCACTACCACTCAATATACATTTAATCAAGAAGGTGACTATCGTTTAGTAGTAACTTATAGCAATGGAGGTGGTAATTGTG
>NZ_KB291467.1:0-8945 GCF_000318295.1 Capnocytophaga sp. oral taxon 326 str. F0382 | reverse complement strand
AGTTGGTTATCAAAAAAACTAACTACTATTTTTTATTAACAAATCAACTAATTGACTAATTGACAAATTATTTGTACCTTTGCCCCAAGATTAATGAACCTTATAAAAACAAATAAAAAAATGAAACCTTATCTGTATCTTTTACTATTCTTGCCCTTAGCAATTTTCTCTCAAAACCTCCCTTATGAAACACCTGCTTTCAAAGCAATTGAAAAAAAATTCAAAATCGAAAAACGTCAAGTTTATTGGGCCTTCTATACACACAAGCTGTACAAGGCGACTCTCTGTATCAGCTCATCACCTTTCCAATTGTTAAAAGAGAACAGGGCGCTGTAAAAATAGATTTGTATGTGATAAACTACCATACAGCTAAACAGAAAATAAAATCCTATTACAAAGGTGAAAACCAATGGTCTATAGCCGAAGACAACGCTTTGAGAGGCTTAGAAATAGTACCCCACCCCCAACAACTGAATACTAAAACTCCCGCTTACCAACTCAGAGCTTTCTTTTCTAATAGTGTGCGCTATAACCCTACCGGACGAGAAGAGCTACTTTGGTTGATACCCAAAGGTAAAAAACTTCATAACATATTTACAGCCAATGCAATGACTTATTCAGGAAAGATAGAAGGTGGTGAACTTAGTGCGGGGCAAATCCCTTGTAATGGCTCTAAAGAAGAAACTACCAGCCATTTTAGCATTCTACCTCATAAGGTATACGGTTTTTTTGCCCTGATGGAACACCGTACTACCAATCAAATACAAATCGTTCCCGATGCCGAAGGTTTTTGCAATGAAGAACTCTCCGCCAAGCAAGAAACTATGATAGAATGGCAATACAACAAAAAAGAAAAACACTACAAGCCTATTAACGAATTGGCAAATTAACAAATTATTACTAACTTTGCACGCTCAAAAAAGACTTACATCATTATGCCACGCATTTACTATAGAGAAAAGAAACTACACGATGTACCCCTGAAAAACGAGGTCATTACAGTCGAATTATTTGATAAAATTATAGCACTCAGCGCCTTCATTCCCGAAGATGCGCTCCAAATTTTTGAGCTCCCTCAAAAAAAATCTACCTTTGCTTTTTGGAATAACAACAAACCTTTTAAACACGCTGTGGTTTGGAATACCGAAAAGCCTCATACTACCTATGAATACGGCGATTTCTACCTCCCTAAAGCTATCGTTTTCTTCGATGTGAAAGATGCCTATTTCCCATCCGATTACTACTTTATAGTAAATATCAACGGACAGTTAGAGCTCGGCTATAGCCGCGCTGGCGCAAGTACCGCTTGGTATGAACAACCTCAATTGTGGCATAAGGTTACCAACCCTAAAATCATTAAACGATTTGAAAAAAGCATTCAAGCTCTTTACAACTATTTAACAAAAAATCAATAATGGGTTTTGTTGCTACTATCCCTTTTTGGGCACTCTGCATAGCAACGGGTTACTATTTTTTCAATAGAAAACCCGATAACAACTTGCACTATAGCAGTCCGCGTTATATGCCCGAAAAACGGAAGCTGTACATCGCTAAATTAAAGAAATACGTAGGGGTAGTATCAGTGTCTATAGGGCTATTGTTTTGCCTAACTTTTTGCCCTTTTCTACTTTTTGAGTTGTTGGATATGCCTCATTCTTTTTATGAAAATTTACTTCTTTATACCCAGCAGCATCCTTTTATAATCTACCCTACTGCAGCAGAATTTTTAGGATGGTGTATAGCCTTATATTTTCACGACAGTCGAAATATTAAATACTTACAAAAGCTATTAGAAGCAATGAGTGATTCTGATTACGAGCGTTTTACCCAAATGATGCAGTTGATAAACTTCGCTCAACGCTATTCTCCTTTTGTAGTGATTTGCCAAGAGAAAGCCTACTTTATGTCGAATCTTAGTGAGGGAATTCCGCTGACGGATATAGTGCATTTAGAATGGAAATGTCGGCAAGAACACCACAGTCGTTCAAAAAAAGGTAATAGACTAATAGAAGAAGCCTATATCTACACCCGCCAACAACCCAATACCCCCATCACTGTAATGATGCCTAAAAGCCAATATCGCTTCTTAGAGCGCGCTTACCGCCAGGTGAATTGTTAATTATTAATTGTTAATTGTCAATTGTTTTGTACCTTTGCCGCCTGAAATTATAGGCAATCAAAAATGGTTGGCAAATTTTTTGTTGCTACACTGATAATCACTCTTTTTTAGAGTATGTTGTAGGGGCGTTTTGCAAACGCCCATAGCAATAAAACTTTTTGAACACTCTCATTACCCAATTGACAAATCAAAAAATTGACAAATCGATAAATGTTTACAACTGAATATGATGTGATAGTAGTAGGCGCAGGGCACGCAGGTGCCGAAGCTGCTGCTGCTGCTGCCAATATGGGCGCACAAACCCTCCTTATTACTATGAACCTCCAACATATAGCCCAAATGAGCTGCAACCCCGCTGTGGGAGGCATCGCCAAAGGACAAATAGTGCGTGAAATCGATGCGCTGGGCGGCTATATGGGTATTATTACCGATAAAACGGCTATCCAATTTAAGATGCTCAACCAGTCCAAAGGACCTGCAATGTGGAGTCCGCGCGCACAATCCGATCGTATGCGATTTTCCGAAGCGTGGCGCTTACAGTTGGAAAGCCTCCCTACCCTTGATTTCTTCCAAGGTATGGTAAACGACCTGCTTATCGAAAAGGATAGGGTAGTGGGGGTACGCACCTCTTTAGGGGTTACTATCAAAGCCAAAAGTGTGGTGCTCACCAATGGTACTTTCCTCAATGGGGTGATGCACATAGGGCTCAAACAGTTCGGTGGCGGTCGTGTAGGTGAACCTGCTGCTCACGGACTTACCGAATGTCTCGTGCAACACGGTTTTGAAGCTGGTCGTATGAAAACCGGTACACCACCTCGTGTAGATGCTCGTTCTCTCGACTTTACCAAGATGATTCCTCAACCAGGTGACGAGCATCCTCAAAAATTCTCTTTTTCCTCTGAAACAAAACCTCTTGCCGTACAAAAAGATTGTTATATGACCTACACCAGCAAGCGCGTACACAATATCCTTCGTACGGGCTTTGACCGCTCACCTATGTTCCAGGGAATTATACACGGCGTAGGCCCTCGTTATTGTCCTTCAATCGAAGATAAAATCAACCGTTTTGCCGATAAAGAACGTCACCAGCTGTTTGTAGAACCCGAAGGCTGGCATACGGTCGAGATGTATGTCAATGGCTTTTCAACCTCTTTGCCAGAAGAAGTGCAATATGCTGCCCTTAGTCAGGTGGCAGGCTTTGAAAAAGTGAAATTCCTCCGCCCTGGTTATGCCATTGAATACGACTATTTCCCACCTACCCAACTCAAACATACACTCGAAACAAAACTGATAGAAAACTTATACTTCGCTGGACAAATCAACGGAACTACAGGCTATGAGGAAGCTGCTGCTCAAGGATTGATGGCAGGCGTGAATGCTGTACTAAAAGTGCGCGAACGCGAACCTTTTGTGCTAAAACGCGACGAGGCTTATATAGGAGTTCTCATCGACGACCTTATCACCAAAGGCACCGAAGAACCTTATCGTATGTTCACCTCACGTGCCGAATACCGCACCCTCCTCCGTCAGGATAATGCCGATAGCCGCCTTACTCCTCTGGGGTATGAAATAGGTACGGTAAGTGAAGAGCGTTACCGCGCTTGGGAAACCAAAAATCGCAAAGTAAACGACTTTATTACCTATATAAAGGAATTGAGCGTTACCCCCGACGAAGTGAATCCTATTCTCGAAAAATACGATTCATCACCAATGAAACAAGGTGATAAACTCCAAAAAGTACTCTCACGCCCCGATGTAACTCTCGCCGATTTTGAGTCTATAGACCGCATCGCAAGTTATATAAAGGAAAATAACCTTAATGAAGAAGAAAAAACTTGTGCTGAAGTAGAAGTTAAATACGCAGGTTATATAGAAAAAGAACGCAATAATGCCGATAAACTGAACCGCTTAGAGAGCGTGCGTATTCCCGATAATTTTGATTACGATAAAATTATCTCCCTCTCTTTCGAAGGACGTGAAAAACTAAAGAAAATACGCCCAACAACCCTTTCTCAAGCCTCTCGTATCAGCGGTGTTTCTCCTGCCGATATTAGTATCTTGTTGATATATATGGGAAGATAAATCATTGCTAATTTAGGATTATTCAAAATAATTTTCGTACCTTTGCCCCCGTTATTCTAAAAACAGAGATACGATAATGCCTTTATCACCTAAAAATATAATCCTTTTACTCACTTCTTTTTGTGCAACTCAACTCTTCTCTCAATCTGTTGAAGAAGGAGTTACGCAACTCAGTGAGGTTGTGCTCACAGGGCAATCACCTATCAAGCAAGTGCAAAAAGCAGCTTACAACGTGGTTGCTATCGAAGCTCAACAGCTCCGCAATCTCAACAGCAATGCTGCCGATATGCTTGCTCGTGTATCGGGAGTGAAGATGCGCGAAACTGGTGGAGTTGGGGCAGAAACAGCAATCAATCTTAATGGCTTTACCGGTCGTCACGTGCGTATCTTTATCGATGGGGTACCTATGAACGAAGCTAATGCCTCTTTTCGCATTAATAATATTCCCGCTGAACTTATCGAACGTATCGAAATTTACAAAGGTGTGGTGCCTGTTACTTTTGGTGCCGATGCTCTTGGGGGCGCTATCAATGTAGTAACACGCAAAAGCCGATACAACTACGGCAATCTATCCTATACTTTTGGTTCTTTCAACACCCATAAAAGTACCTTAAACCTCGGGCAATTCCTCACCGATAACATCAGTGTAGAACTCAATGCTTACCAAAATTACTCCGATAACAGCTATAAAGTATTTACTGAATATCTCGACCTCCAAACAGGCTCTTACTCTAAAGAAAAACGCTGGTTCAAACGCTTTCACGACCGTTATCACAACGAGGCTATCATAGGTCGTGTGAATATTTTCGATGAAAAATGGGCTGATAAACTTTCTTTTGCACTTAATTATAGTCAAGAGGATAAACAACTCCAAAACGCCAACCTAATGCAAAAAGTCTTCGGAGGTAAGTACCGCAAATCTCATAACTATTCATCTTCAGTAGAATATGAGAAAAAGAATATCCTCAAAGGTCTCTCTTTCTTCCTTACAGGGCGTTATGATTTTACCACCACTCAGAATGTAGATGAAGAAGCTCGCCGTTATAGCTGGACGGGTGAGTATGAACCAATGGTTACTCGTGGTGAATCGCAACTCCAAAACACTATTTTTGAAGGTAAAACGGGCTATATTACTTCACACTTAGACTATCAACTCAATGAAAAACACTCTTTTCAACTCACACACACCTTCAGTAATTACATTCGGCGTAACAAAAATATGCTCATTACCAACTATACCCTCGATTCCGATTTTATGAGGCGTGTCAATGAGAAAAATATATCTGGATTATCATATAAGTTCACCCCCTCCGAGCGTTGGAATATATTAGCTTTCGGTAAATATTACAATACAGCTGTAACAGGTCCAGTGATTGTTACTGGATATGGAAGTCGCGCGGTATATGAAGAGGAAACTCATCACACTCAGGCTTGGGGGTATGGTGGGGCGACTACTTATCAGCTCTTAAAGCCTCTACAAGCCAAACTTTCTTATGAAAAGAGCTTCCGCCTACCTACTGATACCGAACTCTTTGGCGATGGCGATTTAGAGATTGGCAACTATAAGCTCAAACCCGAAAATAGCGATAACCTGAATGTAAATCTCTCTTATCAACCTGCGTTCAAAGCGCATTCATTCTTAGTAGAAGTGGGTTTTGCCTATCGTTATATCAAAGATTATATCATCAGAAGTATTATCAGTGCAGGAGCTAATGAAGGCTCCGCAGGAAGCCGAAATCACGGTAAGGTACTCAATATGGGAGTCGATGCTACCCTGCGCTATTTCTTCTATAAAGATGCATTTTCAGTAGGTGGCAACTTGTCTTATATGAACTTGCGCAACAAAGAAGAATTTACTGAAACAGGTCGCCCTTCTGCTATCTATAACGACCGTTTGCCCAATATGCCTTATCTATTTGGCAACGCCGATGCTACTTGTAATATAGAAAGCCTCATTGCTAAACGCGACAGACTATCACTAAACTATAATCTCTTTTTCACCGAAGAGTTTTTTACCTCGTGGCAAAGCGAAGGAACAAAAATTAAAGTCCCTCGCCAACTTTCACACGATGTGAGTCTTACCTACTACACTCCTAACAAACGGTTAAGTCTTTCCGTAGAAGCCAAAAATATCACCGATAAATTGTTGTACGATAACTACAGCCTCCAAAAAGCTGGTCGCGCTTTCTATGCCAAACTCTCCTACCGATTCTACTAACCCCTAATTTCTAACAACTAATTTCTAAATATATGTATATCAATTTTCAAACATTCAAAAAAACGCTACTTGTAGGCTCTCTACTTAGCCTCGTAGCCCTCACGTCTTGCAAAAAAGACGATAATACTCCAGTTCCTCCTCCTTCTGCCGAGGGAGCTAACTTCTTCATCGATGCTGGAGGTGATCAAAATAAAACTCGTTATCTATTGGTCGCTAAAAACGTAGAAAATGGTGAACTCCCTCTTTCTGCTAACCAAGAACAATTCAAAGAAGCCAATGGCTATTTCTGGCAGTTCAACAAGAACACAGCAGTAGGTCTATCCTATGGCTTTAAAGGAGCTGGTATCGGTATTTCTTACGAAAAAACAGCTCAAGGTGTAAAACACCTTACTGATTTTGACGTAGCCGAACGTGCCACTACTTTCGGTTTCTTCAGTGATTATTGGATAACTGTAGTAGGCGGACAAGAATACGAAGGCAAAAAAGACGGCGCAACCTTCAACTTCCGCAATGCCAACAATTATACCAAAGCTTTTACCAAAACTATCCATACAGCAAATCTCCTTCCTGAGATGAACACCTCCTCTTCTACTCAAGAAATCGTGTCGTTTGCTGGTATCTTAGACAATGGTAACGGTGAGTTCTTCAGCGGTATGATAGTTTCTGATTACAAAGATGTACAAGTAGCTCAAGGTTCAAGTACCGGTAAAATCCACAATCCCGATGTAGTATATGTAGGGGTACTTGATAAAGACTTGAACCTCAAACGTAGCTATAAAAGCGATAAGCTCAGCTATAGTGCAGGTCGTTTCAAATCTCAATATTTGTTAGAAATGGGTAAAGCCGATAATGGCGATGTATATGTATTCTCAGGAGCAATTGCTAAGAATCCTCCTAAAGTAAAAGCCCCTCAAACTCCCGATGTTGCTTCAACAAAACCTGCAGGTGCTTTGCGTATCAAACAAGGCGCTACCGACTTTGATAGTTCTTATTTCTTTGATATTTCGGCAGTATCCGGTAACGGAATCTTCCGTCGTGTATGGCATATCACCGGTAATAAGTTCTTGCTTGAGTTCTTTAATGATGCTTCAAAAGCTGCCCTCAATGGAGTAGATGTAAACCGCTTTGCTATTGTAGATATGGAAGCTAAATCCTTCAACTGGGTAACCGGACTGCCAGCTCTCTCTGATTTTGCTAATATGACGTCAAACCCCGTAGAGCTTGCTGTCTATAATGGTAAAGTCTATCTACCAGTAAATGTAAAAAACAGTGACCCTGCTATCTATGTAATTAATCCTGCTACCAATGTAGCCACCAAAGGTCTCACTGTAAAAGGAGCTTCTTTCATCAACGCTATCGGTCACTTCAAATAATAAAACAAAAAGGTGCTTGGAAAACAATCTCTCTAAGCACCTTTTCTATTTTTACTATTCACTTTTTACTTTCTTCAGCCATTTCTCGGTATTTCTCAAATACTTCTCACTCGGCACAAACTTATAATGTAACCTTTTAGAAAGCGCCTCATACCGCTGCTGGATAACTGCTGGATTCTCCTCAATATCATTGCGGTCGATGAACATCTCTGCAAAAAGCCTCCGCATCAAATCCATATTTCCTACCACTTGTATTGTGCCGTGATTCTCGTTGGGATATTCAACAAAATAAGTCTCCAAATTCTTAAAAGCTCCCTTTGCAGCCATTGCCTGCACCGCCTCTATCGCCTCCCGATGCCTACTGCGTCCATTGTTGCGCACCTTCTTCCCCGAATACGATAAATAAAAAATCCGATGTTTAAAATCCTTCCCTTTATTCGCTTCGAACAACCGCTCTCCATCGTTTTCTCCCCACCACAAACTTGGGTCGTGTGCAATATAAGCATTAAATAGCTCCGTATGTTTGTTAAGAGCAGAAACCACCGCCAAACCACTCAATGAGTGACCTACTAAAATGCGAAAATCACTACATCTGTATTGTTTTTTAACCAAAGGAATAAGCTCATCAGCCACAAACTGCCAAAAACGGTCACTATCGCTCCCAAAATCCCTTTCGCGCTGTGTGTTTTCAATTCCAATTACAATCATTTCAGGTACATTAGGGATTCCCTGAGCCAATTTCCCCATCAAAGTAGTAAAATAGTTGAAGTTTGTTTCTGCATCAAGCAGATACACCACAGGATAGTTTGTCTTTTTTAAAGTAGAGTCGTAATACGAATCAGGCAAATACACACTTATAGTACGCGTTTCACCTAACACTTTAGAAGAAACCGATAATTGTTCACCTATACAAATAGAAGTCTGCCCTTGAACAAAAGAGCAAGCCAATAGCCAAAGTATAAAAACTCTTTTCATTATTGATTTATATAAATATAGGTGCAAAGATATTAAAAAATATCAATTACTCAATTATTCACCCCCAAAAACACCCCCCCCAAAAAAAGAAGTCCACCACTTTCATCACCACCAAATCCCATCACCACCCTCTCTTTCTCTAACCCCCACCGCTCCCACCCCCCCCGAAAAAACTCTC
>NZ_KB291466.1:2427-3312 GCF_000318295.1 Capnocytophaga sp. oral taxon 326 str. F0382 | reverse complement strand
CACCTTTTGATATCACACCTTATTTGACCAATGGCGTGTTGGAAACCAAAGATGTATTTGGTGACCTTACCGATTACAGTCCGTCACAACAGGCGGTTATCAATGCCTATAAAGCCACAGGCAAGGTAGCAAACGATACCTATTACGTGTTTATTACCAATGCCAAGAGCAGTACAGGGCAAGGAGGCTATATGGCACTCGGTGGACAGTTTGGTTTTGTATTCGACCAAACCGAAAGAACCCTCGCCCACGAATTGGGGCACGGAATATTTAAACTAGCACACCCATTCAAGAAAAAACAACAAGGTAATGTCCCCTGCCTAATGGACTATACCTCCGATGAAGCCCTCCTCTTTGCTGATTGGAAGCAAATCAATGATCCTGCATTTAAAATAGGTATTTTCCAAGGACAAAGTGAAGGAGAGCAGATAAGCGATATTCTTTTATTGTCTCGTTTTATAGAAAATATAAAAGCGCACTCATTTAAGATTGATTATGATTATTCGAAAAAAGAATTATCTGATGAAACGATTAACTTTTTGCCAGAAGTTACATTGCGTTTTTCAAAATTAGAGGATTCAGGTTTTTATTCTTCAGATAAGATAAAAACAACAGATGGTGATGAACTTACTCTTAGCTTATGGGTTGGTAAGCATTTCAATAAATATTTCAATTTTGATATTTCCAATGAGGGAGGCTTAGGGAAAATTATTTCCCCTGATCAGAAAAGTATAAGGTATTATCGCTATTTTAATAATCCTACCTCACAAGATAAGGAGGTGCTTACTTCTCGAGTATTAGAAACAAATGCTCAATATTTCAATGGAATAATTATTCAAGTTCCAAATAAGTATGTAACAATCTTTGAAAATAGCGTTTTAAACT
>NZ_KB291466.1:2083-2407 GCF_000318295.1 Capnocytophaga sp. oral taxon 326 str. F0382 | reverse complement strand
CATTGCGTTTTTCAAAATTAGAGGATTCAGGTTTCTATTCTTCTGGTAAGATAAAAACAACAGATGGTGATGAACTTAATCTTAGCTTATGGGTTGGTAAGTATTTTAATAAGTACTTAAAGTTTGATAATTTTAGTAATAGTATTCGCAAAATAAAATCTCCCGACCAAAAAAGTGTGAGATATTATTATTCTTTTGCTTCTTTAACAGCTAAAGATCAAGAAATTTTAACATCTCGTGTATTGAACTATAAGGATTTCAATGGGATAATTATTGTAGTTTCCAATGAATATGTAACAATCTTTGAAAATAGCGTTTTAAACT
>NZ_KB291466.1:1429-2063 GCF_000318295.1 Capnocytophaga sp. oral taxon 326 str. F0382 | reverse complement strand
TATGTAACAATCTTTGAAAATAGCGTTTTAAACTTTGCTAATGATAAAGAAAGAAAAGAAAGATGGCTTAATGCTCTTAATAAAAATATAGAAACAGAGAATTATGAAGAATTGCAAAAATACCCAACTCTCTCTTTTTCTTTAGTAGGAGTAAAAGCAAGACTCTCTTTACTTGAAAAACTTTCAAAACAAAAACTTACTACCTCTAATTCCTTTATAAATAAAATTTTTGGTAGTGATTTAGATAAAGAAATACTCTATGTAACACTATTAAATTCAATTATAGATGAGCAAAATACAGAGCAAAATAATGAACTGTTCAATCGTTTTGTATCATCCTATTTTCAAAATATATATGACCAAGTAGATGATGAAACGACTCGCTTAAAGCTTTATAAAGCTGTAGGTAGGTTAGCAGCCTCATCAAATCAAGAAAATGTAAAAAGCAAATTCATTGATATTGTCAATAGTAATAGTTTTGACAAGCATCACGGGGCATTATTAGCTTCTATTTTGATGGGGCTTGATGAAAAGAATATTATTGAGACTCAAACAAATTTGCTTACATTACTAAATGATAACTCTCGTAATATAGGAGGTTTAAAGCGTTTATACAACAAATTAGAAAGTGAAG
>NZ_KB291466.1:0-1409 GCF_000318295.1 Capnocytophaga sp. oral taxon 326 str. F0382 | reverse complement strand
CCTCATCAAATCAAGAAAATGTAAAAAGCAAATTTATTGATATCGTCAATAGTAATAGTTTTGACAAGCATCACGGAGCATTATTAGCTTCTATTTTGATGGGGCTTGATGAAAAGAACATTATTGAGACTCAAACTAATTTGCTTACATTGTTAAATGATAATTCTCGTAATGTAGGAGGATTAAAGCGTTTATACAACAAATTAGAAAGTGAAGATCAAGAATATTTCAATTACTATTTCTCTAAATGGGCTAAAAAATACTATTATGATCAATATCAAGAACTAGAAGTTATTTTAAATAGTATTAATAGAAATGGAAATATAAATCAAGGGATTGATTGCAACAGTAAATCTATTCAGTACTTTGCAGTAAATCATATAGCTCTTGATTATATAAATGTTTTTGATAAATGTGGATCATATCCATTAAATTGTCATTATTTACAAACAATTATTCCAAATGTAGATACTAAAAACCAATATTTCTTTAGTTATGGAGAAAATAGAAAAAGAAAAGAATGTAGTGATAATAACAATAAAAGTGTAATATATTACAAAGCAGGAAAACCTTTTTCTGATTTTGTGATACTCTTTTTCAATGAATCCTATGAATATGCTAACATCAAAAAGGGTGATGTACGAATAGTCCCTCTGTTTTGGGCTGAAAATTTTGCCGCAAAACATCATAAAAAACTAAGCGGACAACAACTAACAATAGCTTTAGAAACCGCTGGTATTTTATTAGCTGCTACTACTGGAGGACAAAGTATCACAGCTGTTAAAGCTATTACTATCACTTTAGGAGCTTCAGCTATTGGTGTAGAAATATACGAAAATGACCTCTTAAAACTTGAAGGAGGAAAAGATTTTGTCGAAAGTGTACGAGTGATCAATGCTTTGGTTGGAGGTGCGATTTTAGTAAAAGCTGTAGGTAGCTCAATTGCTGTTGTTGATTTACAAAAAATAAAAAACTTTTTCATAAATGTGCCAGAGAAAGCTGTAGAATTAAAGAAAGGTTTAAATTCTTTTTTAGCTACTGCAAAATCAGGAATTAAATTCACTAAAGAAGCATTAACAGAAATAAAAGCTTTACTATATGAAGTAGACCTACAATCTTCGTTTAAACAAATTGTTCAGGGAGCAACTGCAAAAGTTAAAAATGACCTAAAAGCTTATATAGTAGCAGCTAATATGGAGTATGAAATAGCTTCTTTGCGCTATTTAGATGCTCTTGACGGTCAAAAATTACTCCTTACACCAAGTGTTGTAATAGTTGATAACACATTAGGTTACAAAAAAATAGGCACTTTAGAAAACGTTTATATCACAGTTAACAACGATACTAAAAAAGCCAATATAGGAGTTTATTCCAAAGGTGAAAAAGTAGTACTATCTTTAGAAAAAGAA
>NZ_KB291465.1:0-33901 GCF_000318295.1 Capnocytophaga sp. oral taxon 326 str. F0382 | reverse complement strand
AACATTTCTTTGATAAACACTAATGAAAATAAATGCTCTTTTAGAAAGTTATATTAGAAAAGCCCCTTTTAATGGAGGAGCTACTAACTCTTTCAGTTATGCAAAATATCAAGAAATTAAAATGAAGATAGCCTTGTATGTGAATAAAGAAAGAGCTCAACAAGTATTTAGAGATATTTATAATGTAAAATGGGATAATAAATCTTTTGAAGAATCTAATTGTTCTATAAATAGTTGGTTAGTCTCTTTGCAAGAAGTGATAGATAATAAAGATACTTTTCTAAGACAAATTGAAATTAACAAACAAAGTAAAAAGATTTTAAAATTACCTTATTCAGAGATTGTTTTATAGCTGTAAAAAGATTCGTAAAGATACTATTAAATAGAATCTTTTCTAGATGTATCTACAAACTATGTAAGTTATAAAACTTTAGCATTTATGAAACACCTATACAACCTACTCATTTTTATAACCGTCTTCCCTATGTTCGCTCAGGAAGAAAAACCTATTACTACGGCTTTTCCGTTTTTGTTGCTCAGTACAGATGCTACTGCTTCAGGAATGGGAGATATAGGGGTATGTTCATCTCCAGATGTGTTTTCTCAGCGATGGAATGCTGCTAAATATGTGTTTGCTGAGGCTACTTCAGGAGTGGGAGTAGGTTATTCACCCTATTTAAACAAGTTAGCCAAAGATGTGTTCTTAGGCAATGTTACTTACTACAAGCGCTTACGCCGAAGTGCGTGGGGAGGAAGTTTTACTTATTTTACTATAGGTGAAGTAGCTCTTACTCAAAATATAGGCAGTAATGCTTATTTAGCAGGCAATGTACGTCCGTCAGAATTTGCAGCAGACCTGTCCTATAATCTCAAACTCAGTGAACAATTTGCTATGGGAGTAGCAACTCGCTATTTGCAATCAGCTTTGCGCTTGCCGTCAGAAGGAAATACTACAGCACGGAGTATTGCTTTTGATATTTCAGGCTACTATACTTCTCGTGAACACCCTATAGGTAATGCTTGGGGATATTACACGTGGGGCTTTCAGCTCTCTAATATAGGAGCTAAAGTAAAGTATGAGGATTTAGGAAAAGAGTATTTTATCCCAACCAATTTAAAAATAGGAGCTTCTTACAATCTGTTATTTAGTGAATTACATTCTATTTCGTTATTAGTAGAAGCTAATAAATTGTTAGTTCCCTCAGTGCCTGAAGGTAATGAAGATTTTCTACAAGGCATTTTCAAATCGTTTAGCGATGCCCCTAATGGTTTTTCGGAAGAGTGGCACGAAATTAGTAAAGCAATAGGTGTACAATACGCTTATAATCAGCAGTTTTTTGTACGTACGGGCTATCATTATCAGCACCCTAACAAAGGTGATCTACAGTATTTCACTGTGGGCACAGGGGTTAAATACAAATCACTCCAACTCGATTTTTCTTACCTCTTCTCTACAGCTAAAACACATAATCCTCTCAGTTCAACACTCAAAACTTCATTACAATATCTGTTTTGAGAAAAATTCAAAACAAAAAAATATTCCAAAATATTTGGCAGTGATAAATATTATTACTACTTTTGCCATTATTACTCCATAATGGAGTGAGATTTGTTATTTAAAAATACATAAAAATATGAAGTTTATAGTATCGAGTTCTTACCTATTGAAGAAGTTACAAGTGTTTGGCGGTGTGATTAATAACAACAACACTATGCCTATACTCGATAACTTTTTGTTTGAACTATCTACCAATTCTTTAACTATCTCGGCTTCCGATTTAGAAACCTCTGTAAGAGGTACTTTGGAAGTCGAATCAGATTCTCAAGGTAGTATTGCCGTATCAGCTAAATTGTTGATAGATATTCTTAAAACCTTTTCAGAACAACCGCTTACTTTCTTGGTAAAAGAAAATAATGTAATAGAAATTAGTTCTACTACAGGTAATTATACTTTAGCTTATTTAGATGGTGAGGAGTTTCCTCGTCCTGTAGCTTTGCCCGAAGCAAGTAAAGTAACTTTGTTAGGCGATGTGTTAGCTACTGCTGTACAAAAAACAATCTTCGCCGCTGGGAACGACGACCTCCGCCCAACAATGAGTGGTATTCTCTTCCAATTTAGCGAAAACGGACTCACTTTCGTCGGTACTGATGCTCATAAATTAGTGAAATACGAACGATTAGATATCAAAGCTAACGATGCCGCCGATTTCATTATGCCTAAAAAACCATTGAACATCCTCAAAGGTATTTTAGCAGGTAGTGAAACCGAAGTAACAATAGAGTACAACGAGAGCAATGCTAAATTCTCTTTTGACGATATGGAATTCATCTGCCGCCTTATTGATGGTAAATATCCTAACTACGATGCGGTAATTCCTAAAGAAAATCCTAACAAACTCATCCTAAATCGTTCACAATTCTATAGCTCTATCAATCGTCTGTCGTTGTTCTCTAATAAAACTACACATCAGGTACGATTAAAAGTAGCAGGTTCTAACTTGGTAATCTCAGCTGAAGATGTAGATTATAGCAATAAAGGTGAAGAACGCTTCACTTGTAATTATCAAGGTGACGATTTAGAAATAGGATTCAACTCTAAGTTCCTAAAAGAAATGATCAACAACTTAGACTCCGACGAAATCTTGATAGAAATGTCCTTGCCAAATCGTGCCGGACTTATCACACCTATCGATGGTCTTGATGAAGGAGAAAAAGTGCTGATGTTGGCAATGCCAATTATGCTCAATAATAACCAGTAAATTAAAATTTTTTTTTCATTTTAAAGATGAAACGCCTTATGAGTCTTTTTAAGGCGTTTCTTTTTTTAAGAGAAAAATCACAATGTCTGTCATTTAAAAATAAACATCTATGAAATCCGTTTTAGAAAGAATAAAGCCTTTTACATATATAGCTGCCTTATACCTTATCGTATCGTTTGTGATGCGCATTGTCTTTATGCTACACCCTATTACTGCTACTACATTTTCGGTGTGGAGTGTGTTTAAGATGTTTTTCATAGGCTTACTATCCGACGCTTTTGTGATAGTATTGGCAAGTAGTATTTTAATGCTTTATTTCCTATTTATTGCCAATGTAAAGTACAAAAAACCTTACGGAGGCATTATTTTAGGAGCATTTATCCTCATACTACTCTATATACAGTTTTATCCTAACAATATATTTGCACAATATGGGGGCGTGATTCCCGAAATCGCATTAGCTTTCTTCGGCTTTAAAACGTTGTGTTTTGCTCTTTTGCTCTTTTTACCTAAGTACAGAGCCCAACTGCGCAATGCATTGTATTTCATTACGTTGGCTATCTATGTATTTGCCATAGTGATGAATGCAGTAAGCGAATATTTCTTTTGGAATGAGTTCGGGATTCGTTATAACTTTATAGCAGTAGATTACCTTATTTATACCAATGAAGTGATAGGGAATATAATGGAGAGTTACCCCGTAGTACCCTTATTTTCAGGGGTTTTTGTAGTAGTATTGGTAATTACTATATATTTATTTCTCAAGACTAAGAGTGCGCTAAAAACAATACCCACCCTCTTTGAAAAAACGGTTATAGTAGTACCCTATTTGCTGTTAGTGCTTATAGGAATGTGGAGATTACCCCAGCTTGATGCTATGACTGCCGAAAATACTTTTGCTCAAGAAATACAAAGCAATGGTGTTTACAAGTTTTATTACGCTTTTACTCATAGTGAGTTAGACTTCTTTCAGTTTTATCCTACCTTGCCAGAAAAAGAAGCTGAAAGCATTGTGCTTAAACAACTCAATGCGCCTGCCCTCGAACGAAAAATTGTAGGCGATACTACCGAAGTACACCACAATGTGCTCCTTATTTCAGTAGAGAGTCTTTCAGCAGAATACCTTACAATATATGGTAATACTGATAATCGTACGCCTTTCTTGGATAGCTTAGCTAATAACAGCTTGTTTTTTACTAATTTGTATGCTACAGGTAACCGTACAGTACGTGGACTGGAAGCCCTAACTCTTTGTATACCACCTACTCCAGGGGAAAGCGTGGTGAAGCGTAAGGATAATAAAAATAAGTTTACCACAGGTAGCGTGTTCAAAAGTAAAGGCTATGATGTAAAATACCTATATGGAGGCGATAGTTATTTTGATAATATGAAGGATTTCTTCACTGGTAATGGCTACGATATTGTAGATAGCAAGAGCTTTGCACCCGAAGAAGTTACTTTCTCTAATATTTGGGGCGTTTGCGATGAAGATATGGCAAACAAAGCTATAAAGGTGATGAATGAACAAGCTAAAGCTGGAAAACCGTTCTTCAATCACTGGATGACCGTGAGCAATCACCGCCCTTTTACTTATCCTGAAGGTAAAATTGATATCCCTCCTACTGAAAAACGACGTGCAGGTGGAGTAAAATATACCGATTATGCGCTCAAGCGATTCTTTGAAATGGCTAAACAACAAAAATGGTACAAAAATACTCTTTTCGTGATTGTAGCCGACCATTGTGCATCGAGTGCAGGTAGCACCGAACTGCCTTTAGATGGCTATCGCATCCCTTGTTTTATTGTTGCCGATTTTATCGCTCCTAAAAAAGTAGATACAATGATATCACAAATAGACGTAATGCCTACAGTAATGGGCTTGCTTAACTTTAGTTATACATCTAAATTTATAGGGCAAGATGTACTAAAAGAAGGCTATCAACCGCGTGCTTATATTGCTACTTATCAAGATTTAGGTTACTTAACCCCCGATAAACTCACTATTATATCACCTTTGAGAAAAACCACTCAATACAGTTTGCGCAAAGAAACTGAACAACCTTCACAAGAGTATCCCTTGTTTTATGAACAAGTAAAAGAGAATAATCTAAACAAAGAACAAGCAGATGCTTGTATTGGTACTTATCAAGCTACTGCCGAGTGGTTAAAAAACAAACAATTCAATGCGGTCAAGAAATAAGCTAAAAATTATCAACGACCCTATTTATGGGTTTATCCATATCCCCAGCACTTTGGTGTTCGACATTATTGAGCACCCCTATTTCCAGCGACTCAGACGCATTAACCAAATGGGACTTTCGTATTTGGTGTTCCCTGGGGCTAAACACACTCGTTTTGAGCACGTATTGGGGTGTGTGTTCTTGATGCAGAAAACAGTAGAGATGCTCCGTTTCAAGGGAATACAAATCTCTGAAAAAGAAGCAGAAGGACTCTATATTGCCATATTGTTGCACGACATAGGGCACGGCCCCTTTTCTCACGCTATGGAACACAGCATTGTCGAAGGTATTTCGCACGAAGAAATCTCACTTCTCTTTATGCAAGAGCTTAACAAGGTATTCAATGGTAAGTTGGAGACTGCTATCGCAATGTTTCAAGGTACTTACCCTCGTAAGTTTATGCATCAACTCATCTCAAGTCAGTTGGATATGGATAGAGCTGATTACCTCAAGCGCGATAGCTTCTACACCGGAGTCGCCGAAGGAAATATCAATTCTGAACGCCTTATCTCAATGCTTAACGTGCGCAACGACGAATTAGTAGTCGAAGAAAAAGGCTTGTACTCTGTCGAAAAATTCCTGATAGCCAGACGATTGATGTATTGGCAAGTGTATTTGCACAAAACCAGCGTAGCCGCCGAACAAATATTAATTAGATTGCTCAATCGTGCTAAGGAATTAGTACAACAAGGTCAAAAACTCACTATGTCCACCGCTTTAGCTTTCTTCGTGAAAAACAAAATATCCAAAGATGATTTTTCACAAGAAGTACTTGAGATGTTTGCTCGTTTAGACGATACCGATATCATCTCAGCAATGAAAGAATGGCAGTTTCACCCCGATGTAGTGCTCTCTAAACTCAGCAAAATGTTGCTTAACCGCGATTTACTGAAAATAAAAGTCCGCTTAAACGATTTTGAAGAGCAAAAGATAAAAAGACTCCAAAAACTATCACTTGCCAAAGGAGTAGATGAAAAAGATATGAAGTACTTTGTCTTTACAGGAGTGATGACTAACAGAGCTTATAACCCCGAAAATGAAATTATAAAAATACTCACTAAAAACGGTAGAGTAGTAGATCTCAGTAAAACCTCTGAAGCTATCAACTTAGAACCCCTCTCTCAAGTAACCGAACGATACTACATTTGCTATCCAAAATAAGGCGAAAAAAGAGAAGGTAAAATTACTCAATAGAGAAAAAAAATAGTAAAATGAGTGCTATATAAAATAATTTTTATACTTTTGTTGCGAAAAATAACCTTTTTACAAGGTGAAAACATATAAATATAGCCCTATATCGTTTTGATTATAAACTAATTAAATGAAATTTACAGCATTACAAATAGCCAATGTACTCGGCGGTGAAGTAGAAGGAAATCCCCAAATTGAAGTCTATAAACTTTCAAAAATTGAAGAGGGAAGTGAAGGGAGTATATCTTTTTTGGCAAACCCTAAATATAAACATTTTATCTATACCACTCAGGCATCCATAGTGATTGTAAATAAGGACTTTGAGGCTGAAGATAAAATATCAGCAACCTTAGTGAGAGTAGACGATGCTTATGCCGCTTTTACTAAACTCTTAGAGTTCTACAATCAAGTGAAAATGAATAAAGTAGGTATAGAGAAACCTTCGTTTATCGCTCTATCTGCTAAAATAGGACAAAACGTATATATAGGAGCTTTTGTATATATTGGCGAAAATGTAGTGATAAACGATAATGTAAAAATCTATCCCAATACTTATATAGGTGATAACTCATCAGTAGGTGAGGGGACTACTATTTTTGCAGGCTGTAAAATATATTCCGAAACTGTCATAGGTAAAGATTGTATGCTCCACAGTGGAGTAGTATTAGGTGCCGATGGATTCGGGTTCCAACCTAATGAAAAAGGAGAATTCAGTAGAGTCCCACAAATAGGCAATGTCGTGATTGAAGACTCTGTCGATATAGGTGCAGAAACAGCTATAGATCGTGCAACTTTAGGCTCTACTATCATTCGTAAGGGAGTAAAATTAGACAACCAAATACACATTGCTCATAATGTAGAAATAGGTAAAAATACAGTGATTGCCGCCCAAACAGGTATCGCTGGCTCAACTAAAGTAGGCGAAAATTGTATGATAGGTGGTCAAGTGGGAATCGTAGGTCACTTAGTAATAGGCAATCGCGTGAAAATACAAGCCCAAACAGGGGTAGGTCGCAACCTTAAAGATGATGAAGCAATACAAGGTTCTCCCGCCTTAGGGCACGCCGAATACAACAAAGCTTATGTGATTTTTAGAAAATTACCTAACTTGCTTAAACGCTTAGAAGAATTAGAAAAAAAATTAAAATAAATACACTATGATAAAGCAAAATACTTTATCCAAAGAAATTACCTTAGAAGGCATCGGGTTACATACTGGTAAACAAGTAAAAATGGTGCTTAAACCAGCTTCAGTAGGCAATGGTTTTACCTTTGTACGTACCGATTTAGAAGGAAACCCTGTTGTCGAAGCGGATGCTACCTATGTAGCAAGTACTGAACGTGGCACAGTCTTAGAAAAAAAAGGGGTGAAAATCCAAACTTGTGAGCACATCTTAGCAGCGCTCGTCGGTATGGATTTGGATAATGTGATTATTGAGCTCAACTCCTCTGAACCTCCTATTATGGACGGTTCCTCTAAATACTTTGTAGAAGCTATTGAAAAAGCAGGTATCACTCCTCAAGATGCCGAACGAGATGAGTATATAGTAAAACAAGTAATTACTTATGTAAACGAAGAAACAGGTAGTGAGATTACTCTCATCCCTGCCGAGGAATACCAAGTGACTACAATGGTAGATTTCGGTACTAAAATATTGGGTACTCAAAATGCTTACCTCAATAAACTTTCCGAATTTAAAACCGAAATAGCCGATGCTCGTACTTTTAGTTTCTTGCACGAGCTTGAAGCCTTGCTCGACCACGGTTTGATTAAAGGTGGAGATTTGAACAACGCTATTGTTTATGTAGATAAAGAAATCTCTGATAGTACAATGCAAAAACTCAAAAAGGTTTTCAACAAAGATAATATTTCTGTAAAACCTAACGGAGTGCTTGATAACCTTACTTTGCATTACCCTAACGAAGCTGCTCGTCATAAACTATTAGATGTAATAGGCGATTTGGCTTTGGTAGGTACACGCATTCGCGGAAAAGTGATTGCTACTAAACCTGGGCACTTCACCAATACCCAATTTGCTAAGAAACTTTCTAAGATTATAAAAAATGAACGTCGTAACAACGTTCCTTCTATAGATATCAATCAACCTCCCTTGCTCAACACTGTTGATATAATGAAATTGTTACCTCACCGTCCACCATTCTTGTTGGTCGACAAAATCTTTGAACTTTCCGATAAACATGTCGTGGGCTTAAAGAACGTAACAATGGACGAACCTTTCTTCGTTGGGCACTTCCCCGGAGCTCCTGTAATGCCTGGAGTACTCCAAATTGAAGCAATGGCTCAAACCGGAGGTGTCTTGATACTCAGTACCGTCCCCGACCCCGAAAACTACCTCACTTACTTTATGAAAATCGATAATGCGAAGTTCAAGGTACAAGTGGTACCAGGGGATACCCTTATATTTAAATTAGAATTGCTAACCCCTATTCGCCGTGGTATTTGTCACATGCAAGCCTACGCTTATGTGAATGGCAAGTTAGCTACCGAAGCTGAGCTGATGGCTCAAATTGTTAAAGTAAAATAAAAGTATATGATTCAACCTTTAGCTTATGTCCACCCCGATGCTAAAATCGCTAAAAATGTAGTGATTGAACCTTTTACTACAATTAGTAAAAATGTAGAAATAGGTGAAGGCACTTGGATAGGACCTAACGTAACCATTATGGAGGGCGCACGTATCGGGAAAAACTGCAAAATTTTCCCTGGAGCTGTTATCTCTGCCATTCCACAAGACCTCAAGTATAAAGGTGAAGAAACCACTACTCACATAGGTGATAATACTACTATTAGAGAGTGCGTAACTATCAACAAAGGTACCGTCGATCGTATGAAAACCGTAGTCGGTAATAATTGTCTAATAATGGCTTACTCTCATATCGCTCACGATTGCATTGTTGGTGATAATTGTATTTTCTCTAACGGTACTACTCTTGCAGGGCACGTAACTGTTGGTAATTGTGCTGTGATGGCTGGTATGACGGCTGTCTATCAGTTTTGCTCTATTGGGAGTTATGCCTTTGTAACTGGCGGTTCACTTGTAGGCAAAGATGTTCCTCCTTATGTGAAGGCTGCTCGAAACCCTCTCTCTTATGTTGGAGTCAACTCTATAGGGTTACATCGCCGTGGCTTTACTACCGAGAAAATACGCGAAATACAAGATATCTACCGCGTACTATTCCAAAAAAAACTTAGTACTTCTCACGCCTTGGACTATATAGAAGCCGAAATGGAAGCTACCGTCGAACGCGATGAAATTTTGCAATTTGTCCGTCGCTCTCAACACGGCATTATGAAAGGCTATCACGGTGAATTAATAAAAGACTAAGAACTTAAAACTAAAAACAAATAACTTAAAATAAAATAAATGGCAACAACCGCAGACATTAAAAAAGGATTGTGCATTCGCTTCAATCACGATATCTACAAAATCATTGAATTCCTACACGTAAAACCAGGTAAAGGTCCTGCTTTTGTGCGTACCAAACTCAAAAGTGTTACCACAGGTAAAATCCTCGACAACACTTTCTCTGCCGGTCACAAAATTGAAGATGTACGTGTCGAAACTCGCTCTTTCCAATATCTATATGCCGAAGGTGATGAATTCGTATTTATGAATAACGACGACTTCAACCAAGTGCACATCCGTAAAGATATGCTTGATTATCCTGATTTGCTTAAAGAAGGTGAAACTGTGATGGTAATCTTCAATGCCGAAGACGAAACACCTCTTTCAGTAGAAATGCCTGCTAATGTTATCCTCACTGTTACACACGTAGAACCTGGTGTTAAAGGTAATACCGCTACCAATGCCACCAAACCTGCTACTGTCGAAACAGGAGCTACTGTCAATGTACCTCTTTTCATCAACGAAGGCGACCGTATTAAAATAGAAACTGAAAAAGGTACTTACGTCGAAAGAATGAAAGACTAATTATGCGCTTCCCACAACCTTATACTCTTGAACAAATAGCGACTATTATCAATGCAAAATACGTCGGAGCAAAAGATTTTCCAGTACTTGGAATGAACGAAATTCACGTCGTACAAGCTGGTGATATAGTTTTTGTAGATCATCCTAAGTATTACGAAAAAGCTTTGCACTCTAAGGCTACCATTGTACTAATTAATAAAGAAGTGGAATGTCCGGAAGGGAAAGCTCTTTTAATCTCCGATGACCCTTTTCGCGATTTCAATAAACTCACCGACTTTTTTAAACCTTTCCAAAAAGCAACAGCACTCATAGCACCTTCAGCTCGTATAGGTGAAAAAACAGTAGTGCAACCAGGTACTTTTGTAGGGAACAATGTAGTAATAGGTAACAACTGTCGTATCCATTCCAATGTGAGTATTTACGATGATTGTGTAATAGGTGATAATGTAACTATTCACGCCGGTACAGTGCTCGGAGCTGATGCTTTCTACTACAAAAAACGCCCTGAAGGTTTTGATAAACTCAAGTCTGGCGGTCGTGTAGTAATTGAAGATGATGTTGATTTAGGTGCCCTTTGTACCATTGATAGAGGAGTAACAGGTGATACCACTATCAAGAAAGGAACTAAGATAGATAACCAAGTACACATAGGTCACGATACAGTAGTAGGCGAGAAGTGCCTCATCGCCTCACAAACAGGCATTGCTGGTTGTGTGGTGATAGAAAACGAAGTAACTATTTGGGGGCAAGTGGGAATGACCAGCGGAATCACCATAGGTGAAAAAGCAGTAATTTTAGCCCAAAGTGGTATTTCTAAATCGTTAGAGGGCGGACAAACTTACTTTGGTTATCCTGCTGGGGAGGCCCGTGAAAAGTATAAGGAAATGAGCGCACTCAAACAACTTATCAATTGTAAATAGATTTAAATTAGATAATTTGATAGAAAAGAGGCTGTCCTTAAAAGTTTAAACTAAACTTTTCGGACAGCCTCCCCTTTTGTTTTAGACCATAAAAAAAGAGCAAATCATAAGCCGGATTCTGTACTTATCATTGCTGATAAGTGCTTATCATTTATCTCGGTTAATGATTGCTCATTAGCTCTAACCGCCTACCCTCCAACATCGGGCGAGCAACCCTCAAACGCTGGTTTACGCGGCGTTGCACCTCATAGAGTTTACCTGATTTCACTATGGCATTACCCATACATTCTTTCTGTTGCACTTGTCCTCGCCTCGCGGCGGACGGGTGTTACCCGCTATGATGCTCTGTGGTGTCCAGACTTTCCTCTACTTTCGTAGCGATAAGCTGATTTGCTCTTTTTATAATTCTTAACTTAACCCTATATACTTTTGATTAGGTTTTTCATAAGGTGTTAATACACTTGCTTCAAGCATATTGAAATTTAGTAATAGGTTGTTTTCCTTTTCTTCATCAAAAAGTAAATCGTAGAGATAATGATGAACAAAGATATACCATTTTTTATTAGGATTTACTACTGCAAAACCAGCGACATCGTTGCCTTTATCAAGATAGAAATACTCCCATTGATAGAAATTCATTACTGCATTAGCAAATAATTCTCCTAAACCATAAGCTAAATCTACCTTGTCGTATGCTAAGGTATCGGTAGTAACTTTTTGCTCTTTATAAGCATCAATAAAATGCCTCAAAGAAGTAGCTACTTCTTTAGGATTACTTTCATCACAAGCAAAATTGTTCTCTTTTAGCAAGTCAATAGCTTTTTCTTTCAAAGCTAAAAGCTCTTCCTTTTCTTCACTATCAGCCAATCTTTCAGTAATTTCAGCCATAAAAATCAATTTTTAATTTTCTAATTTGCTAATCTGCTAATTAATAATCGCCCAATGTTTCAGGGTTCTGTGCTAAACCTTTAGCCAATTGCTCGTCATTAGGAGCTTTGCCGTGCCAAGCGTGAGTGCCCATCATAAAGTCTACGCCATTCCCCATTTCGCTGTGGAGCAAGATACACACGGGTTTACCTTTGCCGGTTAAGGCTTTGGCATCTGCCAATCCTTTTAAGATAGAAGCAATATCGTTGCCTTTTTCAATATCGATTACCTGCCAGCCAAAGGCTTCCCATTTAGCGCGAAGGTTACCTAAAGGCATTACAACATCAGTAGGACCATCAATCTGTTTGTGGTTGTAATCAACTGTAGCGATGAGGTTGTCTACCCCTTTACCGCCTGCGTACATAGCGGCTTCCCATATTTGTCCTTCTTGTAGTTCGCCATCGCCGTGAAGAGTATATACAAGGTGCTTGTCGCCGTTGAGCTTTTTAGCAAGTGCTGCCCCAATGGCTACCGAAAGTCCTTGTCCTAAGGAGCCTGAAGCCACGCGTACGCCTTCCAAACCTTCGTGAGGGGTAGGGTGTCCTTGCAAGCGTGAGTTGAGCAAGCGGAAAGTATTCAGTTCGCTTATAGGGAAGAAGCCACGGCGGGCTAATACGCTGTAAAATACGGGAGATATATGTCCGTTAGAGAGGAAAAATAAATCCTCGTCTTTGCCGTCCATTTTAAAAGGAAGTTTTATGTCCATTACCTCGTTGTAGAGGCAAACGAGAAATTCGGCACAGCCCAAAGAGCCTCCTGGGTGTCCTGAATTTACTTTGTGAACCATTCTGAGGATATCTCTACGCACCTGCGTAGTAAGGTCGGTAAGTTGTTGGATATTCATTGTATTTCTTCGTTTTATATTTTGATGTGGCAAAGGTAGAAAATAATTGATAATTAACAATGAATAACGAACAAAAATATACTGAGATTTATAAATTTGCTAATTTGCTAATTTCTTTCTACCTTTGCCCCAATGAAACTAAAAAAATAGAAATGATGGCAGAAGCTTCTTTCACAGGATTTATACGAACAATCCTGATTATTATATTGATATTCTTGGGGATAAGAATCCTTATGCGCGCTTTTGCTCCTTCTATAATGCGCTTTTTCCTCACCCGAATGAGCCAGAGAATGCAAAAGGAATTTGAACGCGCTCAAAATCAATACCAACAAAATGCTTACCAGCAAAATCGCTCTCAGCGACAAGCTGGAGAACAAACAATTATCAATAATAATCCTCATTCTAAAAACCCTCAAGCTACCAAGCAAGTAGGCGAATATATCGATTACGAAGAAATTTAATTCACAATGGCAAAGAAAATCACCCCCCACATTGTTATAATTGCGCTATTTGCAGTCATTGCGCTCGCTTTTTTCTACCCCGTATTGCAGGGGAAAGGCATATTCCAAAGCGATATCGCTCAGTACACGGGTATGGCAAAAGAACGCAACGACTACCGCCAAACAGAAAACAAAGAAACCTATTGGACGAATAGTGCCTTTGGTGGTATGCCTACCTATCAATTGGGGGCGCAGTACCCTAACGACCTTGTAAAACAATTGGATAGGACACTACGCTTCTTGCCACGTCCTGCCGATTACCTCTTTTTGTACTTCATAGGGTTTTATATTTTGCTCTTGGTGCTCAAAGTAGATTACAAAAATGCTTTCTTGGGGGCTATTGCTTTTGGGCTTTCTACTTACCTGATTATCATCTTAGGAGCAGGACATAACTCCAAAGCACACGCTATTGCTTATTTTGCACCCGTATTGGCGGGTATCTTGATGGTTTTTCAACGGAAATACCTTTGGGGAGGCTTGCTCACAGCAGTGGCTTTGGCTTTAGAACTCTCTGCCAACCACTTCCAGATGACGTACTACCTACTTCTTTTAGTACTGCTCTTAGGCGCTGGATGGCTCTATAAAGCTGTTAAAGATAAACAACTCAATGATTTTGCAAAAGCAACTGCTGTACTTGTGGGGGCTGTGGTGGTGAGCGTGCTCGCCAATGCTACCCTGCTACTCACTACCAGCGAATATGCCGATTGGAGTACGCGCAGTAAATCTACACTCACTTTTACCCCAGAAGGAACTCCTAAAAAGCAAAGTAGCGGACTTTCTCACGACTATATCACCGAATATAGTTATGGTATCACCGAATCGTTGAATCTCATTGTACCTCGCTTGTTAGGAGGCTCTAACGGTGAAGATTTAGGTAAAGATTCTCATACTTACGAAGTTTTGTTGCAATTGGGAGCACCCCCTGAACAAGCCTTACAACAAGCTCAACATTTGCCTACCTATTGGGGTGACCAACCTTTGGTAGCCGCTCCTGCCTATATAGGCGCAGTAGTGTTCTTCCTCTTTGTGTTAGCTCTCTTTCTGGTGAAAAACCGACTCAAATGGTGGCTCTTAGCAGGTTCATTAATAGCTCTCGTACTCTCGTGGGGTAAAAATTTCGGTATTCTTACCGATTTTATGATTGACTATTTTCCGCTCTACAACAAGTTCAGAGCCGTATCGTCTATACAAGTGCTCTTGGAACTCTGTGTGCCTATATTGGCAATCGTCGGACTGCAGCAATTTCTTAAAACAGAAGAAGAACAACGCAAAAAATACTTGCTCCATACCCTTTATATCTGCTTAGGATTAATGGGAGTACTCTTGTTAGCCAAAGGATTCTTAGATTTTCAAGGTGCTAATGATAGTTACTATGCAAACCAACAAATACTTCAAGCTATAGTGGAAGACCGCAAGAGCATCTATACCGCCGATGTGTTGAGAAGTACAGTGCTTTTCCTCCTTACTGCTTTAGCTTTGTTTCTCTATCAATACAAAAAAATCCCACTTAGGGGAATGCAAATTGCACTTTTAGTCTTGCTTTTCTTTGATTTGGGAGGGGTAGCCAAACGCTATGTGAATAAAGATAGTTTTGTAGATAAATACCAAATAGAAAATCCTTTCGAGGTAACGCCTGCTGATAGGAAAATTTTGCAAGATAAAAGTTATTTCCGTGTCTACGAACCTCAAGTAGGTATTAATGGCGCGCGTACTTCGTATTTCCACCATTCTATTGGAGGCTATCACGCTGCCAAACCCAAACGCTTGCAGGAACTTTTTGATTACCAAATCGCTAAAGGCAATATGGAAATCCTCAATATGTTGAACGTGAAGTATATAATTCTGCGTAACCAAGAAGGAAAAACACAACCCATGTATAACGGTGATGCCTTGGGCAGTGCCTGGTTTGTAAAACAACTCAGTTTAAAAAATAATGATGATGAGGTAATGCAGGCTTTAGAGAAATTTAAACCTGCTCAAGAAGCTTTGGCAACAGCCAATGATTTGAAAACAACCCTCCCCACACAATACACTGTTGATACAACTGCAGTGATTACACTAAAAAATGTACGTCCTGATGAACTGATATACGAAAGTAACAATCCTCACAATGGTTTGGCAGTTTTCTCCGAAATGTATTACCCTCACGGCTGGAAAGCTACTATCGATGGTAAAGAAGCGCCTATTTATCGTGTAGATTACACTTTGAGAGCACTTTCAGTACCTGCAGGCAAACACAAAATACGCTTTGTATTTGAACCTCAAATAGTAAAAACAGGTAGCAACCTCAGTTTAGTAGGTGCTATATTATTAATGTTATGGCTTGTAGGGGGCATCGTGTGGCAAACGAAGAAGAATAAAACAAAAGATTAATAATTTACCACGTAAAGAAAATACCTCCTGTTACTACAGCGTAGAGTTTTTTGATAGGGAAGATAGGTTTAGTGTGTTGGATTGCTTGATAAGAGAGCCATGCTCCAAAATGTTCGGTAAAGTGATGTTTGAGGTCAAAACTATAGGCAAAACGCGGATTTTTTACATTGCTGTCTAAACGTGAATGTAAGTAGCCGCTGGTAGTGAAGTTCCATTTTTCGGTAAAGATTACTTTTAACCCCATTGCAAAACGCGCTTTGATGGTTTGCTGCTCACGTGTTTCATTGGGTACTGTAAGGTTAGGTACGCCATCCATATTCCACTTCTCATATTCATAAAAAAAACCAATACCTCCTGTCCAAACGAAATGCTCTGATTGCACAAAGTGATAACGCGATTGCCCTCCTGAAGCAATACGCAATAGCAAACCTCTACTGGGTACCCATACAGCTTCAGTAAAAGGATATATTTCCCATCTTGGTTTGGCTAAATAACGGTATTCAATATGTATAAAACCATTACTCACATTCACAGTATTGCCAATAGTAGTAATCTCTATCTGATTGAGAAGTGTAAAAGCCTTTTTATTACTTAGCAGAATACTCACATTGGTATTGTTTTTCACTTGAAAAAAATTGTCTTTCTCTGTTTTAAAATTTATTTCAGGTGCAATACTCCCCTGCCACACCTTTGTTGTGTCAATTACAGGGGTAAGGCTTTCAGTAAAAATGATTTGAGCTTGTAATGAGGTGCTATACAATCCCATTAATAATAGGTAGTACTTAAAAAATCTCATTTAAATAGTCTTTTATAAGAAAAAAGTTGCTACAAAGATACGAATAATTATCAAACAAACAAAATTTTAATATCACAAAAATTTGATTTTCAATTATATGTTGTATATTCGTTATAAACTTTATTACTATCAGATGAAAAAAATCGTTTAACCGTCGTACTACAACCTTATTTTACTCGAAATTATCGATTTCTACTTTTAGATTGTTGATAATAAACTCTTGGCGATCAGGAGTGTTTTTACCCATATAGAACTCTAAAAGCTGCTCAGTATGGATAGATTTATCCATCATCACAGGGTCTAAACGGATATCTTCACCTATGAAATCTTTAAACTCATCAGGAGAGATTTCACCTAATCCTTTAAATCGGGTAATTTCAGGTTTTCCTTTCAGATTTTCTATAGCGGCTTGTTTTTCTTCTTCGCTATAGCAGTATATCTTCTGTTGCTTATTGCGCACACGGAATAAAGGTGTTTGCAATATATATAGGTGTCCCTCTTTGATGATTTCGGGGAAGAATTGTAAAAAGAAAGTGATAAGCAGCAAGCGGATGTGCATACCGTCTACATCGGCATCGGTGGCGACTACGATATTGTTATAACGGAGGTCGTCCATAGAATCTTCGATGTTTAGAGCTGCTTGCAAAAGGTTGAACTCTTCATTTTCATACACTATTTTCTTGGTCATTCCGTAAGTATTAAGCGGCTTACCACGCAATGAAAAAACAGCTTGGGTAGTTACATCACGCGATTTGGTAATAGACCCCGATGCTGAATCCCCCTCGGTGATGAACAAGGTACTTTGAAGAGCGCGTTCATCCTTGGTATCAGTAAGATGCACACGGCAATCGCGGAGTTTGCGGTTGTGTAAGTTTGCTTTTTTAGCTCTGTCTTTGGCTAATTTGCGAATACCTGCCAATTCTTCACGTTCGCGTTGTGCTTGCATAATTTTGCGCAAGATAGCATCGGCAATTTCATTGTTTTTATGCAAGAAATCATCTAAATTTCGGCTTATGAAATCGTTGATATAAGTGCGCACTGTAGGCATTCCTTCACCCATTTCGGTAGAACCTAATTTGGTTTTTGTTTGGCTCTCAAACACAGGTTCCATTACTTTGATAGAAAGTCCGGCGATGATAGATTTACGCACATCCGAAGGGTCGAAATTCTTTTTATAGAAATCGCGAATGGTTTTCACATAAGCCTCTTTGAAAGCGTTGAGGTGCGTACCTCCTTGTGTGGTATTCTGTCCGTTTACAAATGAGTAGTACTCTTCACTGTATTGGGTTTTGCTATGCGAAATAGCAACCTCTATATCTTCGCCTTTGAGGTGGATGATAGGGTATAGAAAATCTTCTTCGTTGTTATTTTCAGCTAAAAGGTCACGAAGTCCATTTTCAGAATAGAACTTTTCGCCATTGTAGTTGATTGTGAGTCCTGGGTTGAGGTATACGTAGTTTTTAAGCATACGCACTACATACTCATTGCGAAATTTAAAGTTTTTGAAGATGGTATCATCAGGAATGAAAACGATTCCTGTACCGCGTCTTTTAGTACTTTCTTCTATAGGAGATTCTTCTTTTAAAATACCTCTTTCAAAAGATGCTGATTTTGATTGATTATCGCGTATCGATTCTACCTTGAAGTAAGCCGAAAGAGCATTCACTGCCTTAGTACCCACCCCATTGAGCCCGATAGATTTCTTAAACGCACGAGAATCGTATTTACCCCCCGTATTCATTTTAGAAACTACATCTACTACTTTTCCTAAAGGGATACCACGACCATAATCACGTACTTCCACTTTATTATCGTTGATTTTTACGTCGATGGTTTTACCCGCACCCATTATAAACTCGTCGATGCTATTATCTATTACTTCTTTGAGGAGCACATAGATACCATCATCAGCTGAAGAGCCATCTCCCAGCTTTCCGATGTACATACCAGGGCGTAAACGTACGTGTTCTAAGGGGTCGAGAGAGCGAATGCTATCCTCGTCATATCTTACTTCTTCCATAATGATTTTAGGTGTTTGAGGGGGCAAAGGTAGTAATAATTTGTCAATTAGTCAATTAGTCGATTCATAAATTAGCTGAGCATCCTCTGAGCTTTTTTTACAGCCTCCACGAAAGTATCTATCTCTTCAAAAGTGTTGTATACAGCAAAACTCGCTCGCACTGTACCTGGGATTTGATAAAAATCCATAATAGGTTGCGCACAATGGTGTCCTGTGCGTACTGCTATCCCTAATTGGTCGAGAATCACCCCTACATCGTAAGGGTGTACCCCCTGCAAGTTGAAAGATATAACTGCTGTACGCTGAGTTAAATCGGGGTTGCCATAGAGGATAATCCCCTCTATAGTTTGCAGTTTTTCAATAGCATAAGCTAACAATTGATGTTCGTGAGCCGCTATAGCCTCTATGCCTAAGGAATGTATGTAATCAATAGCAGCACCAAAGGCAATACCACCACAAATATTGGGTGTGCCCGCTTCAAATTTATAAGGCAAATCAGCATAAGTGCTCTTCTCAAATTGCACTTGTTTAATCATCTCTCCTCCTCCCTGATAAGGAGGCAATTGCAACAATAATTCTTCTTTGCCATAGAGTACACCTACGCCCGTAGGTCCATATATTTTATGAGCCGATACGGCATAGAAATCTACATCAAGGGCTTGCACATCGGGTTGGAGGTGCGGGGCTGCTTGCGCTCCATCTACCAATACAACAGCCCCTACACAATGTGCTTGGGCTATAATTTCGGCAATAGGATGTATATTGCCCAACGCATTTGATACGTGCTGTACACATACCACTCGTGTGCGTTCATTGAGCAGTTCGCTATAGACTTGCATATCCCAAATACCCTGCTCATTCATTGGGATTACCTTTAGGGTAGCCCCACTTCGCTCACAAGCCAACTGCCAAGGCACTATATTGCTATGGTGTTCTGAAGCCGAAATAATCACCTCATCACCCTCTTTCATAAGAGCAGCATAGCCATTGGCAACCAAGTTGATGCCGTGAGTTGTACCTGCTGTGAAAATAATTTCGGAAGATTTACGAGCATTAAAATGGCGTTGTAGTTTTTGTCGTGCCTGCTCATAAGCATCAGTAACCTCTTGACTAAGGGTGTGTACTCCACGATGGATATTCGCGTTTTGATGTGTATAGTAATGCACTATCGCCTCAATCACAGAGGTAGGTGTTTGAGAGGTCGCACCGTTATCAAAATAGATGAGCGGGCGATTGTGGATTGTGCGGTTGAGTATAGGAAAATCTGCGCGTATTTCAGAGATGGTTTTCATTTTTTTGTGAGATTTATTTATTAGGAGATAGAAATTAATGTTGTTATCCAATTGTCAAATCTTGGACATTTAGTTCTTATACGTTGAATTCCAATCGCCTCTGCAAGATAATGCCCATAAAGAGGCTTTTTGTATCCTTTTATAATTCTTTCTAACCTATGACCAGGAGAAGTGTTTTTGCTGTTGTTAATCATCTCAGGATTAGAATATTTAGCAAAAGTTTCTTCTAGTTCATCAATCCCTACCAAATCGGATTTTGGCACTTGTTCATAAAACATTTGCAGGTCGATAAAAAGTAAGGCTTCAAATTCGTGAAGTTGTAAATAAGGGATAAATCTATGTTGTAAAGATTCTGAAATATCTTCTTTCATAGCCTCTTCTAAAAACAAAATTCTATTATTTTTGTCATAGATTTTATTACCTTCTTCCCATTTTGGAAAATTATATTTCTCATAAAGCCCATAATAATCCATAAAGGTAGAAACAAAAACAGAAGAAGATTCCTTAAGATGAGTTTCAGCTTGTTTCCTTAAATAGTCCCATTTTACAATACCTCCTCCTGAAATTTTAATGAGGGGAGTTTGTATAGTAATTCCGTATTGCCAAAGATAAGGTGCTAATACTTCTTTGCAAAAATCTCTTTCAGTTTGTCCTTCACAAATAATAATAATGCGTTTCATATTACAAATAGTTAGGTTGTCCTGTTTCGATAATATTCCGTTTCCATAGGTCATCGAGAGTGTAATCGTCAAGCCATTGTTGTAAAGAATCTTTTGAAAGCCGTTTAAATACAGTTTCTCCCTTTATTCTATCAACTGTTACAATATCTTCAGGTTCAAAATAACTTATCAAATCGGTAGACTGAGTAGCCACTATTACTTGACAGCCCTTCTCTGCAACTGACTGGATCATAGCTGCTAATTTAGCTATAGCAGCTGGGTGTAAACCCAATTCAGGTTCATCAATCACAATAGTATCAGGCAAATTAGGTTGCAAGAACAGAGTGGTAAGTGCCATAAATCGCAATGTACCATCCGATACATCTGTTGCTCCAAAAACCATATCGCTATACTTGTCTTTCCATTGTAATTTTACCTCATCATTAGCATTAGGCACTAAATAGAAATCAGAAAAATAAGGAGCTATATTCTGTATTGTCTTTACAATTCTATGATAAGTAATTCTATCTTCTTGATTGATATGGTATAAAAAAGCTGCTAAGTTAGCTCCATTACTATACAAGTAATGAATATCATTCTCAATATTGCTCTGTAGTGTAAAAGGTGATTTTGCTCCCGTATCGTGAAAATGGTACTTGCGAAAGCCATCTAAATATCGAATGATATATTTTGCTCGATAATTATCTGTAGTTTTAAGGTGAGAATCTATATAAAAATTACCAATATTTCTATCATTCCCTTTGAATATCAAGTCTTCTTTATTGAAAACAAAACCTTCCTCTCCTAATTTTAAAACAACAGAATATCCATTTTGTCCATTATCAAATTCTATTTTAAAAGAAATTTCATCAGTAACTTTTTTACCTTGAAAGAGCATTTTATCCTCCCCTCCTTTTAGAGCAATGTACTCCCTTAGACTGCGGTTATACAGCCTATTAAGAAAGTCAAAGAATGACATAAAGTTACTCTTTCCACTTCCATTAGCCCCAATAAGGATATTAATAGGAGAGAGGTCTAAATGAATATCTTTAAATGTTTTATAACCAGTGAGATGTATATAATCCATTTCTTACAACAATAAAAATATTAAATATTGAGGTGCAAATATAAAGCAAAAAATTGAAAAAACGACTCTTATAATTTTATTTTTGATTTAGTAACCCTGAAAAATAACTAACAAACAATAGCTAATTATGAGTGATTTACTAATCGACAAATTGGCTAATTACCAAATTATTACTACCTTTGCGGTCTTAATTAGAAAAATAAAAAATGAAAACAGAAGACTTACTAAATATAGCGCATACCTACGGAAATCCTGTGTATGTATATGATGCTGAAAAAATTAGCAGTCAATATCAACGTCTTACCAATGCTTTTGCCTCAATACCTAAATTGCGTATCAACTATGCAATGAAGGCGCTTTCTAATATTGCTGTCTTGAAACTGATGAAGAGTTTAGGTGCTGGACTTGATACCGTTTCTATCCAAGAGGTACAATTAGGTTTATTAGCAGGTTTTGCTCCTGAACAAATTATCTTTACTCCTAATGGGGTATCAATGAGTGAGATTGAAGAGGCAATGCGTTTGGGCGTTCAGCTGAATATAGATAACCTTTCGTTCTTGGAACAGTTTGGCACGCAACACCCTGAAGTACCAGTGTGCATTCGCATCAACCCACACGTAATGGCAGGGGGTAACAGCAATATTTCGGTGGGACATATCGATAGTAAATTTGGGATTAGTATTCACCAAATACCTCATATCTTGCGCATTGTAGAGAATACAAAAATGCACATCAACGGTATCCACATGCATACGGGTAGCGATATTTTGGATATAGATGTATTCCTTTATGCTGCCGAAATACTCTTTGAAACAGCAAAGAACTTTAAGGACTTGCAATTTATAGATTTTGGAAGTGGTTTTAAAGTGCCTTATAAAGAGGGGGATATACAAACAAATATAGAGGAGTTAGGCGAACGCCTGAGTACACGCTTTGCGGAGTTCTGTAAAGAATACGGGCGCGACCTTACATTGGCTTTTGAACCTGGTAAATTTTTAGTAAGTGAGGCAGGGCGCTTTTTAGTGAAAGTGAATGTGGTGAAACAAACTACTTCCACTGTGTTTGCGGGTATTGATTCGGGATTTAATCACCTTATCCGACCTATGTTCTACGGGGCTACTCACTATATTGAAAACCTTTCTAATCCTGAAGGTAAAAAACGCTTCTACTCGGTAGTAGGCTATATTTGCGAGACAGATACTTTTGCTTCTAACCGACAAATAGCTGAAATTACTGAGGGTGACATTCTTTGTTTCCACAATGCAGGGGCATATTGCTATACAATGGCAAGCAACTACAATTCGCGTTTGCGTCCTGCTGAAGTATTGTGGCAAAATGGTGAGGCAAAACTTATCAGGAAAGCAGAGACTTTTGAAGATTTAGTACGAAACCAAATATATTGATTTATCAATGAGTCAATAAGTTAATTTGCCAATGAATAGAGCACTTTTGCGTTCTACTTCATTGGCAAATTAATAAATTAGCAAATTTGCTAATTATAAAAAGCGGTTGTGCCAGCTATCTTCTAAAGGCACTTCCCAATTTTCTTCGTATTCTATTTTGGTATTTACCAAATTGTTGAATACTATAGTTTGAGCCGATACAGCTTTATCTTTTACCATCTTCTTGAAATCAGCGAGGTTTTTATATGCAATATGTTCCCCTTGACGGTAACTCACATTCATACGGTCGAGCAAAGTGACATTGTATTGGGCTTCTAAATCCTGAATGAAACGCGCTAAAACATCAAGAGAGCAGCCGCCTACACCGTGAGCATCAGGAGAGGCTCCTATCACAATAAAGCGGTTGTAACGCAATTCAAAAGAGGAAAGCAATTCCTTGCCGTGTACCATCCAATGGCTTATAAAATCTTCTAACTGAGTGCGCAATTGCGCTTGTTCATCTTCCGTAAAACTGCGGTTACATTGGTATATCCACACACGGGCATCATCGGGGAGTTGTTTAAATTCTTTATACATTTTTTTTAGGTTTGTGGTATTAGGTTAGTGTTTCATTAATCGGTCTAAATTGCGCTTGTTGTCGCGGTCTTTGATGGTTTCGCGTTTATCGTATAGTTTTTTACCTCGCACTAAAGCAATGTCCATTTTTGCTAAACCTTTGTCGTTGATAAAAAGTTTGAGCGGCACAATGGTGAGTCCGCTATTTTTCACTTCTTTATTGAGTTTGCGCAATTCTTTTTTCTGTAAGAGCAATTTGCGTTCTGTTTTAGGGCGGTGGTTGTAGTGCGTACCAAAATCATAGGCCTCGATAGTAGAGTTGATTACAAATAGTTCACCTTTGTCATTAAACTCACAAAAGCTCTCAGCTATAGAGGCTTTTCCTAACCTTATTGATTTTATTTCGGTACCCACGAGCACGATTCCCGCCGTATATTTGTCGAGAATTTCGTATTCAAACTTAGCACGTTTGTTGAGTATCTGTACTGTTTTCTGAATTTTCATATATAGAGATTTTATCCTGGAATTCTCACTTTTATTTTATCAGTCATCGCATAAGCTTGACAAGTGAGGATATAGCCTTGCGATACTTGTTCGTCGTTGAGCACTTCATTTTTTGCCATTTTAGCTTCTCCTTCTTCTACCTTACCGATGCAGCTACTACACACACCATTGAGGCAGGAGTAAGGTGCATCATAACCGCGAAAAAGAGCAGAGTTTAGGAGCGTTTGGTTGCGTGCACTCTCAAAAGTATGAGTTTTGCCATTGAGTTGTAGTGTAATGGCTACATTGCCTTGCAGGGAGCTGTAATCAACATCGGCGGGTGAAGCTTCAAAGAGTTCGGTGAAAATACGTTCTTTATCAATACCTCTCAACAGGAGTATTTCACGGAGGTTTTTCACGAGTTCGGTAGGGCCACAAGCGTAGTAACGCCCCCAATTGAAATCTTTGTACTTAGTAAAAAGCTCATTCACTATTCTATCGTTGATACGCCCTGTATAGTGGTCGCCCCAAGGTTCTTGACTAAAGGCATAATGCACCAAAAAACGGTCGGGGTATTGCGCTTTTAAAGCCTCAATTTCGTCAAAAAACAAGGTTTCTTCTTTAGATTTATTACCGTAGACAAACACCACTTTAATATTGGTTTTTGCTAAAGCAGTTTTGGCAATACTCATCATAGGAGTGACGCCACTTCCTGCCGAAAAAAGCATAATATCGCGATTTCCAAAAATATCATAGAAAAAAACAAACGAGCCCATAGGCGGCATCACTTCTAATACATCGCCTGCTTTGAGCTGGGTAGTGGCATAAGTAGAAAATAAACCGTTAGGTACGCGTTTCACAGCAACGCTCAATTCATCCTCATTCACTCCTGAACAAATGGAATAAGCACGACGTACTTTTTGTCCGTTGATGGTTTGTTGTAGAGTAAGGTATTCACCAGCCTCAAAGCTAAATACTTTTTTTAATAGCTCGGGTACCTCAAAGGTAATCATTACCGATGAAGTAGTGAGGTGTGTGATTTTGGATATTGTTAGTTCGTGGAATTTATTCATTTGTACATTTCGTTTAAGCCGAAGTAGCCTGAAGTTGAGGTGCAGAGCGCTTCAAAGGAAAAAGATGTTTTAGCGGTTGATAGAGAGGCTCTGCCAGAGGTATTAATACCTGTAATTTCTTGTAATGTACGAGCTAAAAGCGGCTCACTTTCATCACCTAACACTCCTAAATTACTACCTATTTCTTCTATAAAAATATCAGGAGACAAACCATTTACATAATCGCCTACTCCTTTAGCATTTTCTATTTTCATCACCAAAGGTTGCATTGCCCATTTGTGTTTAGGGTTTTTCACTTTTCCTTGCGCATCAATATAGTCGTAAATTGTAACTGACCCCTGATTTTTACCTATAGTAGTGGCTCCTACTTGTACTACTTGGATATAAGGTTTTAGCCCATTGATTACCAACTCACTAGCTGAAGCAGTATTTTCGGAAGTTATGATATATACCTTGCTCATTCGCAAGCTGTTAATTGCTATTTTTCTACTATCTTTCACTATGTTATCGGTGAAATATTCACGAGAATTTCCTCGATAGGGCTGCACTTTGCTATTCCAGCGTTCAACGGCAAATACCTGCCCTGCAAACTGACCGGTAATCATTGAGGCTAAATAGGTAGCTGTACTCACACTTCCACCACCGTTGTAGCGCAAATCGAGAATTAGGTCGGTAACACCTTGCGCTTTGAAGTCGGCAAAAGCGTTGTTGAGAGCCTCATCAAAATCGGCTACAAAGGCATTATACATTAAGTAAGCTATTTTTTTACCCCCTTTATTGAATACTTTATGAATGAGCACAGGGTTTTCGGGGGTTTGTTCTTGGCGTAGAGTGTAGGTTTTTCCGGTAGGTTCGAATTTATCATTCACAAATCTGTAAGTAGCAAAAGAGATGATAGGCGTTTTTTGCAACAGTTGTTGGGCATTAGTGCGCGTAAGTTGTTGCCCGTTGACCCTCAATATCACATCTCCACGTTGTAAACCTAATCTTTCGGCATCGGAATTAGGTACTACATAGCGCACATACGCCAAATAAATCCCTAATTTTTGAACCAATCCAATCGTATAATTCATCCCCAAGTTGGCAGTAATCCCCTTGAAGTGGTTTTCGAGATCGGTGTAATTATCGGTGATATAGCTAAAGCGGTCTATTCGTCTATAATTATTGAGTAATCCTACGTAAAAGAGATGTTCAGGATCTTGAAAACTCTTCAAAAACTCGGTGTAACTTCTGTTTTTATCAGCTTTGGTATCAGATAGAGAACCAAAACGCTTGTCTTGCAAATTCTGTACATCGGCTTGCCACAAATAGTAAGCGTTCAACCCTTTCCAAATAAAATCACGTACGCGTAAATCTACATCATTCCCTGTATAGTCAGAAGCGCCTAAAATAGAGGAATTAGCATTCTCTACTGGGTCTTTTACACAGGATAATAAACTGATTGTGATGATGGTATATAAAAAAAGACGTTTCATTTTTAAAATAATTTTCTACAAAAGTAATACTTTTTTTATATTTGCAAAAATTTTTAATAAATAAGATAGGGTATTCGTTTTTAAAAGCCTACCCCCGTTCCCCCTCCCGAAGGGAAGGGGGCAATTCACAAAAGCTACTTTTTTTGATGAGAAAGCATCCAATATTTTCTACTATTATGGAGTTTATTCTCAACATATATAGGCTGTTATTTTTTATATGAATACCTTATAAAGAGGAGAGAGAACCATAGTAAGCAACAGCTTTTTAGTTATTTTTACTATGTTAATTGTTAATTGATAATTGTAAATTGAATGAGTGATATAATCCGTTTATTACCCGACCACGTAGCCAACCAAATAGCAGCAGGAGAAGTGATTCAACGGCCAGCCTCGGCAGTGAAAGAGCTGATGGAGAATGCTATAGATGCTCGCGCTACCGAAATTAAACTGCTCATTAAAGATGCAGGTAAAACGCTTGTGCAGGTGATAGACAACGGTATAGGAATGAGTACTACCGATGCGCGTATGGCTTTTGAGCGTCACGCAACCTCTAAAATACAAAAAGCTGAAGACCTTTTTCACTTGCAAACCAAAGGATTTCGAGGGGAAGCGCTCGCTTCTATCGTTGCCATTGCCCACGTGGAGATGCAAACCAAACGCCCTGAGGATGAGTTAGGCACCGAAATACACATCGAGGGGAGTAAAATCACACGCCAAGAGCCTTGTGTGTGCCCTACAGGTACCAGTATTGCGATGAAAAACCTCTTTTTCAATATTCCAGCACGTCGCAACTTTCTAAAATCGGATACAGTGGAATTTCGCCATATACTCGATGAGTTTCACCGCGTTGCCTTAGCTCACCCCGCCATTCACTTCTATCTGTACAACAATGGCAACGAACTCTTCAACCTACCAGCTACCAATTTCCGCCAACGCATTGTGCATCTGTTTGGAGGAAAAACCAATGAAAAATTAGTGCCTATCATAGCCGAAGATACTCCTTTAGTGAAAATCAGTGGGTTTATTGTAAAACCTGAATATTTAGCAAAGACTAAAAACTTGCAATTCTTGATGGTGAACCACCGATTTGTGAAAAATCAATACCTCAACCACGCTATTACAGCCGCTTATGAGGGGCTTATCCACGCCGACCAAAAACCAGAGTATTTCATCTCTTTAGAGGTAGACCCTACCACGATAGAAATCAATATCCACCCAACAAAAACTGAAATCAAATTTGAGGAAGAGCACAGCATTTACGCTTTGCTAAAATCGGCAGTGAAACACAGTTTAGGTCAGTTTAATATTGCTCCTACGCTCGATTTTAGCAAAGACCCTACTTTTGATATTCCGTATAACTACAAAGATAAAACCCCTGAATTTCCCAGAATACAAGTAGACCCCAATTTCAATCCGTTTAAAGAAGAGTACGAAAGCCGAAGCGGAGGCAGAACTAACTCTAATTTTGGTAATTATCCTAAAAAGACAGCCTCGTGGGAGAGTTTGTATGCAGGTATTGAATCGGCGGTAGATACGTCGGCTTCTGAAACTATAGTGAGCTCACTCTTTGAAGCCGAACCTACTAAAAATCAGGGTAAGAAAATCATCGCATTAGCCAAAAAATACTTAGTTACTACTTTGGGAGGAGAACTTATTATCATCAACTGCAATAGGGCACACCAACGTATTTTGTTTGAAGATTTTATGAAGAACCTACAATCCTCTCATACAGCAGTACAGCAGCTGATGTTTCCTTACGAACTGTCTTTTGCACCTCACGAATTAGAAGTAATCACCCAGTTGCGCGATCTCTTTGAAAGCAGTGGATTTATGTTTGCTATAGAGAGCGACAAGGTAGTAGTAAGTGGCATTCCTTTACATCTTACTGATAGTGAGATACCTAATATTTTCAACGAACTATTGCAGCAGCATATAGAGGCGCTCTCTACTACCGAAAACACTCAAAAAGAAGCATTTGCTAAAGCCTTATGCAAAAGTTTAGCGGTAAAAACAGGGCAGGTGCTCAGTGAAGAAGAACAAGAAACTTTGATAAATAATTTGTTTAGTTGTCAAGAAGTGTTAATTTCGCCTTTTGGAAAGCGAATTTACTACAGTTTATCAACAAATGAAATTGATAACTTAATTAACTAATTTGCTAATTTAAATATGGAAAGAATATCAAAAACAGTATTACACCTGATTATCATCAATGCAGTGTTGTTACTCATTACAGAACTGCATCTTATTCCAAATATAGACCTCACACAACTGTTGGCACTTCATTATTTTGAGAATACTCATTTTGGGTGGTGGCAATATGTGAGCTATATGTTTATGCATGGAGGTTTTACCCACCTATTGTTCAATATGTATGCACTGTGGGCTTTTGGTACTCCTCTTGAAAATATATGGGGGCGCGGTAAGTTTCTCTTCTTCTATTTCTCTTGTGGTATAGGCGCGGCTTTACTGCATACTATAATTAATTATTACTATGTACATCAAGGTTTGGAAGCTCTTCAAAATGTAGGTGTATCAACCGAAGAAGTAATCAGTGCTCTTTCCGACAGAAAATATTTGCCTATGTGGGAAACGATTATCAATAAGAGTACTTTTGACAATATGGCAGCAGCTATAGCTACCCCTACTGTAGGCGCTTCAGGGGCTATTTATGGTATATTGGTGGCTTTTGCTATGTTCTTCCCCGATGCTAAACTGATGTTATTCTTCGTGCCTTACCCTATCGCTGCACGCTATTTTATTCCTATACTTGTAGGCTTAGACCTCATCTCAGGTTTTACAGGTTTCTCTATCTTTGGAGGCAATATCGCTCACTTTGCTCACGTGGGAGGCGCTCTCATCGGTTTCCTCATTATGTTGTATTGGAAAAAGCACAGTTTCGATAAGAATAGGTGGGACAGATTCAGGTAATAGGTAACAAATAACAAGCGATGAAGCGATTATTTATATTCATATTTGTATTGTGTTGGTACGGTACCAATGTATGGGCACAGGCAGAGGTGCGGGGCAGGGTAATGCACGACACAATTCCGCTATCGGGGGTACACGTGCTAAACCTCTATACTCACGCCATCACCACTACTGATGCCAACGGTTATTTTACCCTTAAAGCGCGTGAACGACATACTTTACAATTTACTTTTGTGGGAATGGAAACTGTATACCGCGTACTTACCAAAACTGATTTTGGCTTTGGAGGGCTTAATATCACAATGAACGTAGCTGTGAACCAACTAGATGAAGTACAAGTCTCACAATATCGCAAACTATCAGCTCAAGATTTAGGTATCTTACAACATACCCCTCAAGAGCGCACTTTTGCTGAAAAACGACTATATGCTAGCAAAGGATTGGGTATTGTCTCGATTCTAAATACTTTGTCAGGACAAAAAAAGATTATCAAAAAAATAGTAGCCAACGAAAAAAACTTGGCTGTAGCACATTATATTCGTGAAAATATGGCTCCTTTTCTACAAAAAGAGCTCAAGCTAAACGAAGAAGAGATAGATATTTTAGCTTATTTTGTAATGGAACGCCCCGATTTTCACGAGCTTGTACGCAAAAAAGACAACAAACCAATGGAATTTATGCTTTTAGAAGCGTGGAATGAATTACGAGCCGCACAAGCAAGCAATTGATTACTCAACAGATGAGAGATTTTTTTCTCATATTACTCCTGTTCATCTCCTTTGTAACAAGGGGGCAAGAAGCGACGCGCGTTAGAGGAAAGGTGTTCTACAATAATGCACCTATAGAAGGGGTACATATTCAAAACATCGACAATCAACATTACACAACTACCGATGCAGAAGGTTCGTTTTCAATAGAAGCTCAAAAAGGACATACGCTCAAGGCTACTTTTGTGGGTAAGAAAACTCTTTATCGCAGTCTTACTCAAATGGATTTTCAGCGATTGGTCACTCTAAAAATGACCGACGTTACGATTATTTTAGACGAAGTAAGTGTGAGTGAAAGACCTAAAATAACTGCTCAAAGTTTAGGAATTCTACAACATACCCCCAAAGAGCGCACTTGGGAAGAAAAACGAGAATATGCCAATACAGATATTCTTCAAGTAGATAAACTCACCCTCTATAAATTATTAGTAGGAAATGTAGGGATAAATTTTATAGCTATTATCAATCAGCTGAATGGTAAAGCAAAAATTATCAAACAACAAGTTATCAACGAAAAGAACTTGATGGTAGCACACTATATTGTAAATGAGATGAATAACTACCTCAAGAACGAACATCATCTAACTGAAGAAGAAATAGGCACTTTGGCTTATTATGTAATGGAGAAACCCGAAGCGCATCGCCTTGTAGAACGGAAAGAAAAAAAGGAATTAGAATTTATGCTATACGAATGGTGGAATGAATTGAAAAATTCTCAAAATTAGTAAATTTGCTAATTAACAGATTTGCTAATTAAAAAAATATTCGTACCTTTGCTAACGAAAAACAACGCTGATAAAATATATAATTAGGAGTCAGCCTTTATTATTGATTTTATGAAAAGTATTGACACAGCAAAAGCGTGGCTTTCTGACACTTTTGATGCAGAAACCCGCAGTAAAGTTCAAGCCCTCATCGATGGAAATCCCGATGAACTCAACGAAGCTTTCCACAAGAACTTAGAGTTTGGCACAGGGGGTATGCGTGGTATTATGGGTATCGGTACCAACCGTATCAACAAATACACGTTAGGAAAAAATACCCAAGGATTGAGCAACTACCTCAAAAAATGTTTCCCTAACCAAGAAATAAAAGTAGCTATCGCTCACGACTGCCGCAACAACTCTAAAAAATTTGCCAAAGTAGTAGCCGATGTGTTTGCGGCTAATGGCATAAAAGTATTTCTCTTCTCCGACCTTCGTCCTACTCCTGAACTATCCTTCACCGTACGCTACTTAGGATGCCAAGCAGGTATCGTGCTTACCGCTTCTCACAACCCACCAGAATACAACGGTTATAAAGTGTATTGGCAAGACGGCGGACAAACCGTACCGCCCGAAGACGGTGATATTATGAAAGCTATTGAAGCACTCGACTTTAAAGATATCAAATTCAACGCCGATGAGAGTCTTATTCACTACATCGACAAAGAACTTGACAATGCTTTTGCCGAAGCATCTATCAAACACGGCGACTTCAATGCTCCTGAGAAAGACAAACTCAAAATTGTTTTTACTTCTTTGCACGGTACCTCTATTACAATGGTACCCGATGTGCTCAAACGCGCAGGATTTACCAATGTACATATCGTAGAAGAACAAGCCGTACCCGATGGTAATTTCCCTACCGTAAAATCACCTAACCCCGAAGAGCCCGAAGCGCTTACGTTGGCACTCAAAAAAGCAGACGCAATAGGAGCGGATATCGTAATAGGTACCGACCCCGATTGTGACCGTATAGGTATAGCTGTTCGCGACCTTCACGGCAAAATGGTACTGCTTAACGGTAACCAAACAATGGTAATGATGACCGACTTTCTATTGGAACAACAAAGCAAAAAAGGCTTTAAAGGTAATGAGTTTGTCGCTTCTACCATCGTTTCGACCCCTATGGTTCACGCGATTGCTAATGCTTACAAAGTGCAATACAAAGAAGGACTTACAGGTTTCAAATGGATTGCCAAAATGATTAAAGATTTTCCAGAGCTCACTTTTATAGGTGGTGGTGAAGAAAGTTTTGGCTATATGGTAAGGATTTTGGACGCGATAAAGATGCGGTAACTGCTACTCTATTAGCTTGCGAGATTGCAGCATTCGCTAAAGCTAAAGGCAGTTCTTTCTACAAAGAATTGCTACACGCTTATACTAAATACGGTTTCTACAAAGAATATCTCATTTCCTTGGTAAAAAAAGGTATTTCAGGATCAGAAGAAATTGCCCAAATGATGAAAGACTTACGCGAAAATCCGTTGAAAGAAATTAATGGAGAAAAAGTAAGTCTCATTTGTGATTACCAATCATCTAAGGCATTCCATCCACTTACTGGCAAAGTAGAAGATATAGACGTTCCTAAATCGAATGTGCTTATCTACCACACCGATAAGGGTACTCGCGTAGCGGCACGCCCCAGTGGTACAGAACCTAAAATTAAGTTCTATTTCAGTGTAAATACGCCTTTGAGCAGTGTAGATGCTTTTGAAGCAACTCAAAAGATTTTGGACGATAAAATCCAAAAGATTGTAAATGAATTGCAATTAAAGTAGTTCATAGTTAGTATTTTTTATAATGAAAGAGCCGACAGTTTATTGCTGCCGGCTCTTTCTCTTTTAGTGAAAAGAAAAGACTTATAGTTGATTACATCTATTAAAAAAGTCGATGTTTTCCAATTCTTTTTTAATGATAGCTTCTTCTTCATCGGTGATGTTTTGGAAAGGCGTACGGTTGATACCCAAGTCTAAACCAAGCAACTTCATTATACGTTTGCCACATACGATGTTACCACGATATTTGGCGATTACATTTATCACATCTTGAGCATAGTTTTGCAACTCGGCTGCTTTGGCAATATTGCCTTTGTGATATTCATCGATGATGCCTACCAACACTTTACCTATATAACTACCAGTACCGCTGATACCGCCACGAGCTCCGCCCATTACAAGCGCATTGAGAATCGTCTCGTCTAAGCCGTAGAGCATATCGTATTTGCCATTGTTGTACAGCATACATTGGTTGTACTCATAAAGCGGTTCATAAGTATATTTGATACCTGCTAAGTTAGGGATACGACCATCGGCTGCTTTGAGGAAAGGCAACATTGGTAAATACACTCCATTGAGTACCGGAATATGATAGAAGTAGAAAGGCAAGTTAGGGGCTCCGCAAGCTATCTCTTCGCAGTATTTTACAAGCTCTTCAACTCTACCCGCTTTGGGGAAAGGTGAAGCCATTGCGCCAATACCAAAAGCTCCAATTTCTTGGGCGTGTTGTGCCATTTTGTAGCTATCTTTGATACAAGTTGCCCCGCAGTGCACAATCACTTTGAAGCCTTGAGGAGCTACTGATACCCATTTCTCGGCTATCTTCATACGTTCTTCAACCGTCATCATATAGCCTTCGCCTGATGAACCGTTGATAAACACTCCTATCAATCCATTTTTTTGTAAGAGTTTAGCATACTGATCGATTGGTTCTAAATTTACCTCGCCTTTTTTGTCGAAAGGGGTAAAGGGGGCTACAATGAGCCCATTGATTTTTTCAAATGTCATATATTATAAATTTGTTAATTTGTCGATTTGCTAATTTGTTCATTATTTAACGTGAGTTCAGCGTAAGTAATTATCTAACAATCAATAAAATATTTTTAATCTCCCACAA